>DOTD01000072.1:0-86218 GCA_003513005.1 Desulfotomaculum sp. | reverse complement strand
GCCACTGTGGCAGAGTATCATGCGCTTGGCTTTGAAGCGTGCTTTTGGCGCCCATCAACGCTATTGGATCTGCGGTGAATTGGGCGGTCAGCGAATCATTTTGGGCGCTTTTTTGTTTGCGGCGGCAGCTTTGAAACGTGGCGGGCCCTGACCGGTAAGAAAGAGCCCGCCCGAAAAAAATAAAAGACCGGCAAATTTAACCAGTCAGTTATAATATAAGCGTATCGCTTACTTATGTCAAGCATGTTTTGTAAATAACAAGAAATTAATTTGAAGTAGATTTAATTCCCGATGGAGAAACTCTAAAGGAAATTTCTTTATTTATTTAGAAATAAGGCAAAAATATAGTAGGAAAATCAGTATAAAAAATCGAAATATACTAGAATTTACCTATGCATGGAGAAAAGATAATGAGCGACAGTAAAAGTGGACATAGGCAAAGGCTGCGTAATAAATTCACTGAGAACCCGTCGGGCCTGAATGAAACAGAATTACTTGAGCTAGTGCTGACCTATGCGATTCCCCGTATGGATGTTAAACCCCTGGCCGCGGAATTGATCAGCAGCTTTGGCAATCTTTCCTCCGTATTGGCGGCAGATACCAGTGATTTATGTAAAACAAAGGGGATTAATGAATATACCGCCGTTTGCCTGAAATTAGTAGCCTGGGTGGGGGAAAATTATTCAGCCGGTCAAAAAACTGTTCTCCCGCCGGTTCAGGACGCGGCAAAGGAGTTTCAACCGGCTGAAGATACGGAACAGGCAACAAAACCTGTAATAACGCCAACTTTAGAACACTCAGGGTCTTTGTTCGCCGAAGAAGGCGCCCTTTTTGCCGAGAAATCTGTTCAAAGCGCGGCTCACATGTTTAGCAAGTCTTTATTGCGCGAAGCTATTGAAATCCTGCCTCGTATCCCATATTCAAAAACAACCGCAGATATCCGTGCCTTCCTTATTAACAATTTGCATTACAACAGTGAGAAGAGCAGAATGAGATATACAAGTTATATAACCCGGAGGTTGTTCCCGTCCGGGCGGGTTGAAACGCCTATTTTCTCATTTTCAAGAAAATATGCCGGCAGACAAGAGCTGCGGGATGTGTGTTTTTACCTGTTTTATAAAGCAGAACCTTTGATGCGGGAAATAATTGAAAACTTGCTTATCCCTGAGTTACGAAGCAGCGGGTTTGTTACAAGAAGTAATATTCGTTCTTATTTGCAAGTTAAATATCCCGAAACAAAAAGCCATGTTGATTGCGCACAAGCTATTGTTGAAACCCTTGTGGCAGCAGGAGTAGCCAGAGCGGACAGGACCAAAATCCATTTCGCATACCGGGATATTTTATTGCCTTCCCTGGCCTTTATCCTGCACAGCGAGTTTCCCGCCGGCATGTATTACCTGAACGAAGTGGAAGAATGTACAGCTTTTAAATGTTTATTATGGCGGCAAAACCAGGTGAAGGAATCTCTCTATGCCCTTCGCAATATGAACCTTATTCCCAAAATTTCTGAAATTGATAATCTAAGTCAGGTAACTATCTCTTTAGATCTGGACCAAGTGGTAGAAAGACTTGAGGGGGGGACCCCGTTATAAAAGAGGCGGACATAATAGAAACCCTGCAGTCTAAACTTTCAGTTTCCGTTGGAAGGCATTTGTATGGAATCCTGGGCGGTTATGCCGCTTTGGACAGATTTGCCGCTAAACTATGTCAGGTTAAAATGCCCAATGGGGAGTTTTTCCCCGGCGCTGTATCAGTAAACCGGGGCATCTTAAATTCCATCCCGGACGCCGAGTTTAAAACCCTGGCGGAAAATGAGCCCCGCCGGCCCGAACCCACTATGGCCCGTGTGGCGCAGGCTTTCGCCGCTTTCTTAAGGAGCGAGTTGAATAAAAAGGATTTGATTGTTCTTACGGGTTTGGAACTGATCTTTATTTACAACGCGGAGTTAAACCTCCTGCGGACTATGGCAACCGATAATAAGAGAGTGATCCTCCTGCTTCCCGGTAAAAGGGACCGGGGTGAAATACTAATGTATCTGGGTTCCAGCCCCGGTGAATACAAATTGCCAAGTAATTTATTAGCGGATAACCACTTATGGGAGGTGACAGATCAAGATGCCAAATAGCGACGATTTATTTTCCAGCCGCAAGCCGCTCGGGGAAATATGTGAGGTTCCCGACAAAATAATCTCAGTATATTCATTGGAGCAGCACATCTGGGCCGATAGCAATTCGCCTGCAGCCAGGAAAGCCAGGAAACCGGAGCTGCAGACCATCGAGGAATTTCAGATCGACCCAGTGCGTCCGTTTTTGAATGATATACTGCGCAATGTTGCGGCGCCTTATAAACGGGAAAAGAAAGACAATCCCATCGGGCAGGGTTACTGGATACAAGCTGAATTTGGCTCCGGTAAATCTCACCTGCTTTGCTTCCTTGCTTCATTGGTTATAGGCAACCAGAAAGCGTGGGACATTATTAAAACAAAAGAGCAAAAAGCCGGACGCGGAAAACGTGAGTCTATTTACCAATTTTGGGAAGATGGACTTCAAGCCAAAAGTACCAATGGGAACCGGGGCATATTTGTAGTTGCCCGTACGCTGGTTGGCGCCGGTGGAGGTACCGTTGGGCGGGCCGACAAGGGCAAAAGGCTCACAGAGTACATACTGGAAGCGGTTAAGGAGCAATTAGAGCTGGAATTGGGTAAGAACCTTTCATTATACCCGGTGGAATTGTTGGCTGACCGCTTTTTGACAGAGGATCTCGACCGTTATCGCAAAGACCTGAAAAAATTTCTCAAAGACCCGAAATATTTCTCGGAAGACGAGTTTGAAGAGGCGGATAATTTTATTCGCGACATTCAGGACAACAAGTCGCCCGATTATAAGATGAGCTGCGGGAATAAACTGTGGAGATTTTACACCGACTATCTCAAGGTGCAGCCCCAAATTCCCGCCGAAACCGAAGACGTACTAAAGCACGTAGTCGAAACCATTATGGCGGAAGGATATACCGGGGCGCTCATCTTCCTGGATGAGATCTCCCTGTTCATGAAAGACCGGGATGAGCTGCAGCGGGTTGATGATGAAAAAACCCTGGTGGTTCTATCAAACCGGCTGGCCAAAGTCCACAATCTGCCGGTCTGGACAGTTTGCGCCGCGCAGCAGGCTATCGAGAGCAAGCCGGGGCAGGGAGTAAAAAATATCATTGCCGACGAGCGCTTAAAGTTATATCCCCTCCTGCAGAATCCAAAGGATTACTACGATATCGTCCTGTCGCGGGTAAGGGTAATAAAAACCCCCGAGGCGATTAAAAATTATTATCTATATTACAAAAGAGGCTTTACCTGGCCCAACAGCATCGGCGAAAAGGAATTTGCGCATTTCTTCCCCTTCTATATGCCGGCGGTAGAAGTGCTGAGGGATATTACCCACGAGCTGACTACGGCCAGGTCGGCCATACATTTTATGCACCAGACATTGAAGCGCCAGATCAAAATCAAGGGCAACGAGTTGATCAGGCTTTGGGAATATTTTGACGAGGCGATGGAATATGAGGAAGATCCCAGCGGGGTGCACGCCGGGCTGGTAGCCATTAAGACCAAGAGGGAGAGCGAATACCGGGCATATGAGTCCTGCCGCAACCAGGTAAACAGCCTGATCAAGGGCCTGCTTAAGGTGCACAGGCAAAAAGGGATCAGGATTGTGCAGACCTTGTTCCTTTACTACATAGCGCACAGGGATATCAACGGGCTCAGCGTGGAGAAGATTGCCAACTCGGTGATGATCGAAAGACAGCCGGACGCTACTCCCGAAGAAAATTTGCAGCATTATGAGACACTCGCTGAGGCGCTGAAAAATGAGCTGCGGCAGATAGTGCAGACCTTTGATGATGAAAAAAATCTCCTTTACCGTTTTGAACCGGTAATAGTTGGTATTGATCCCCAGCGTGAATTTCTTAAAGCCCGTGAGGAAGCGGAGAGCAATGAGGCAATACAGAAAGAATCATGGGAAGCCTTATTGACACTGGAAGAGTGGCCGGTGCACACCCGCCAGATGAATATGGACTTAGCAGAAGGAAACAAGTCTTTCCTGGCTGGATTCGCAGGAGCAGCAAACGGGGTCGTCATAGATATCTTATGGCAAGGCCGCCACCTAAACGGGCGTGTAGACATGGTGGATATAAACCGGATCGTGGCCGGGGGGACTCCCTTGACAGGCATATCTTCTGACCAGGACGACCTGGATTTTGCCGTCAAAATTGCCCGGCGGCCGGTTCAGGAAAAGACCCTGGATACGCTTATGCAGCGGGTAAAAGACCAGCGGATCTTATTCTGGACGCCGGATGATTTGAACCACGAGGAAAAGTCTTTGCTGCTGGACTTTGCCGCGTACCGCAGGCTGGTCTCCAACTGGGAAGAAAAAGATACCGATGAAGCGGTTACCGTCATCAACTGGGTGGCCGGCAGGCTGAAAACCGAGATGGGCAAAATCTGCCGCCTGGTGCGTTCCAGCTACGGCCGGGGCCGCATAGACGCTCTTAATAACACTCGCCTGGATTTTAACATGGCCGGGGAGTTAAAGGCTGTCCTCTCTCCCCTGGTAGACCGGGTGCTCAGCAGTGTTTATGTGTCGGCGGACATTAAGTTTGACCCGCCTTTTGAA
The DNA here is from genome assembly GCA_003513005.1 of Desulfotomaculum sp. Lineage (NCBI taxonomy): Bacteria > Bacillati > Bacillota > Clostridia > Eubacteriales > Desulfotomaculaceae > Desulfotomaculum > Desulfotomaculum sp. The sequence continues at coordinate 81,557 of DOTD01000072.1, read as the reverse complement.
TTCCGCAAAGAAGAAGGAGTAAAACTGATTAACGGTATTGTCAAGACCGGTTCTATCCCTAAAGGGGCCAAACCCAATCAAAACATCAGCGCCGCGCAGAATTTCGGATACGGCCTTAAAATAATGAAAACAGGGCCTGAAAAAGTATTGGATACGGAAGGTAATACTTATGTTCAGGATATCTGGCAGTTTATAGACGAGCGCCTGGCTGAGGGCCGGGAAATGAAGCTGGACACCTTATATAAGAATTTTATGGGTATCGGCGGGCCGAAAGATTACGGATTAACCAAAAGGATGGTGCAGATATATTTGCTGTGCCTGGTCCAGCAGGGCCGGGCGCAGGTGAGTGTAGGGCCGCAGGCGGGGCTTTCCTGCCAGGCAATTGATTATTCAAATATAGCCGATATAGATTTCTCAGCTAAAGTGCTGGATAAAATGGAAAAGCTGCAGAAAGTGGCCAGACCGGAAAACTGGGAGGTATTGCGCCCTTATCTTGAAAAAATAATGAAGAAAAGCATTCCAGCGGGGCTCACTGATGAGCAGATTTCACAGCAACGCCTGAAAATGAGGAACCTGTTTAAGGCGGTGCGGGAGGAAGCTAAGCGCTCTTCCGAAAAAGCAGCGGCATTATTTGAATGCCTGGATTATCCCAACCCGCACAGTGAAGAGATGGAACAGGTCAGCAGGCTGTTTTCAACAGACATCGAAGTGAGCAACGATATCGACCTGCTGATGAGCGCGTTAAAAGATATTTTTGGCTACCAGGCTTTTGATACAATGCGCTCTGACGAGGATGAAATAAAAGACCTGGCCAACCGGCTGGCATGTTACCAGAGCGTCTGTCAGTTGCTAAAATACGAAACCGAGCTGCGTGTGGGGCGCGCTTATGCGCAACATAACCTGCCGGATCTTAAAGACCTGCAGGTGGTAAAGCGGCAGCAGAAATTGCTGGCGGAAAAAATGGCTGAATTTGATAAGTATATCGATGAAGAGATTAAATTAAGAAACGAGCTGATCGGTCATCAACCGCCCCTGCCGGGCGAGGAGGGGACTATTGGCGGACTGATCCATGAATACCGGCTGGTATATACCGCCATGCATGAAAAAGCAACCCGGAGCTGTAACCATGCTCACCAGTCAATTGAACGGTTAATTACCGGGCCTGATTTTCAGGTTATTGTTGCCTTGGAAGAAATCGCTGCTTTGCAGCCGGAGTTCAGTTCTGCGCTGCGCCGGCAGCTGGAAAATTTGGCGGGCGGGGTCTTCCAGTGTGCCAATGACTCTATCGTTTCGCTGGAAAAACAGCTCAAGGAAGGCCCGCTGCACGAATGCGGCCTCAGTTTCAGCAGTTTTGGGAGCATTATCGAAAAAGCTGATTCAGCCCTGAGCCAGGCCGGTGAGATCTGGGAGAAAACTGTCCATGGCAAGCTGGAAGTATTTTTGAACCAGGCAATAAAAGAAAGGCTGCAACAGGGCGAAAACGAACCCATTATCGCCGCTTTACTGGCTTGTTCTACAGTAGAAGAAGTGAGGATACTTTTGCTGCGGGAGGTTGCCGCTGATCCCGCGATTGTCGATACAATCAACCGTTTCTTAAAAGAGATTGTGGTCAAAGTAGTAAAAAAAGCTGATTTTAAACCTTCCGTAACAGTAGTGGAAGAAGATCAGCTAGAGGATATAGCGCGGGAATTCAAAGATTTCCTGGCCAAGCAGTTTGCGGGCATGGAGCCCGATGAGGATACCATACCTGTCTTAAAGCTGGAGTAGGGGTAGAGTATGACATTATTGAATGATTGGATTAAAGATAAACTTGAAATGGTCAGGGGCTACGATCATGTTCTGGTCAGGGACCACTATGGCCTTCTCGGCAAAGCTGACAGGCTTATTGACCAGTTTGGCAGCGAGGCGGCTTATGTGGTGGTGACCGGGGCCACAAACCTGGCCTTCCGCATGTGTTACGAGACAGTGGTTGAGAGCGGGGCCCAGCGGATAATGGTGGTTGACCGGACTCCTCTGAACAGGCTCCGTAATATTAGCGACAGTACCGCTCCACCGTTGTTCTACCCGGATTTTTTAGCCACGGCGCCCGACGACGCCCGAATAAATCTGGATGTCCGCCAGTTTCTCAGGGACATAACCGGCGATCCGGAGTGGCCGGCTTTATGCAATGACCAGGGCTACGCCAGGCTGATCGTTACCCACCTGGACGGGGTAGTCCGGGCTCATAAAAATTTAAGAAGAGCGAAAACGCAGGGTTTTACAGATTTTGACTTTAAGACCGTTATCGCCTTTGCCGCCTTGGGGTTGCCCGAACTGGCTTTCAAAAAGCTCCGCAGTGAAGATTACTGGCGCATAGGCCTGTTAGGCCACCAGACCATGAAGGATTTAGACCGGCTGACCGGCGAAGTGTTAAAGCCCATCAAGCAGCAGTTGCTGCAGGCGCCCGCCCCATTTTGCTGGTTTGCCGAACAGGACGCGGAGATGGTGGTAACGGGATTCTACCTGTCGGCGATACTGGCCCAGCACACCGATAAATGGAACTTACTTCTGGCCAATATTGATCCCGGTCTGTCCTGTTTTAAGCAGGTGGAGGAAAAAGTCCTGACTGAAACCACCCCCCGGTTGATCAAACTTGATCCTCACCAGGCAAAAAGAGATGCGCAGGAGGCGGAGGGCAGCCTGGATCAGGAAGATCTCGACCTGCTGCTGGTTAAAGAATTGCGCATTGATACCCCCGCCGGCTTTATCTCAATTATCGAGAAGGAGAAGTATTCCAATCTATTTCGTTCCCTGGCCTTGCTGATGGCTTTAGACGACTGTCTTGGTGAAAAACCGTCCCCGGACGCTATAAAAAAACTTAAGGAACAGTTGTACGGCGCCGAAAAAAGCGAATGTTTCGCTGATTATTGGCAGTCAGAATCCTGGGCCAGGTTAAGCGAGGCCTATAAACTGGCTGTGGAAATTCATCATTTACGCCGGCAGCTACTCAGCATGCTTAAAAATATCAGTGTCAAAAAACCTGATCAGCTTGGCTTTATATATTACTGGCAGCAGTGGAACCAGCAGAAATTAAACCGGCTGGAGTATTACCTGTCATCACTGGAGCGGCTGCTGGATACAGGCGTCATCTTGCCCAAACGCGAAACAGAATTGCCTGAGTTATTTCTTCAAGCCTTCTCCCGGGCGCAAAAAAGGGTCAGGGCAATCAGCGATGAGGTGTATCACCAACTGAACGCAGTCAACAGGAGCTTTCAGGACCTGGTCGCGCTGCAGTACCCGCGCTGGGCGGCCGGAAAAGACGAGGTTGTTTTGACCAGCCAGTTCATCAGCAGGCGCCTCAAACCAAACTGGGATCCCCAGAACGAAAAAGCGGTAATATTTATATTTGACGGCATGCGTTATGATATCTGGGAGGAATTGCTTTATCCGGCACTGGCGGAGAAGCTTGAACTGCTGCATGATTACCCCGCTGTCTCCATCCTGCCGACCGAGACTCAGCTCACCCGCAAAGCGATCAGCGCGGGAACCTTTCCCGACCAGTTTGATCCTGATAGCGGCGAGGATAAACTGCTCAAAGAAGGCCTGGAACGGGAAATGGGGATACGTAGGGATGTTGCAGCAGTGGTCCCGGAGGGTCACGGGACCGGAGAGACAGTGCATTACCGCTGCGGCAACCTGGACGTATACATATTTGAGCTTTGCGATAAGGAACTGCACGGGATTCACGTAAAGACCCTGGGTGATGGCCGGGAGGTTCCGGCCCGCCCGCTGGCATTTATTTACCAGCAGCTCATTAAGAATATTTTAGACCATGAAGTTATGGCCATAATGCGCACCCTGGAGCCTGGTACCAAGGTTTTTATTACTGCCGATCACGGCTTTGTCCGGCTGGGCAGGAAACCTGTCTGGTTTGACGACGGCGATCTAAACGAACAGATCGACTGCAGCTACCAGAATACCATGCTCAAGGTTACTTTCGAGCGGGTGAACTTAAAAAAAGAACTCAAGGCGAATATGATTGCTTTTTCCCCGCAGGAATTGCGGGTACCCTCCAGGTCAACCCGTTTTGTAAAAGCCCGGGGCCAGTTAATAGAGAAGGAATACCGCAGTATTGTCTTCCCGCGCCCTGGTTATTCATTCAAACGGCAGGGTTCTCCATACAATCCGGATGCCTACTCGCACGGGGGCGTCTCTCTCCAGGAAATGATCATACCGATGGTGGTTATGCGGGTGAAAGCCGGCCCGGACAGCCTGCTCATGGCCGGACCCATTACCGGACCGGCCGAAGTCTTGGAAGGGGAAGAGCTTGAGGTAAGAGTGCGGCTGGAATACAAGGCGCCGGCTCTTTTCGGCGCTGAGCTGCGGGTGGATGTGGACGCGTATTATACCGGTAAAAGTACGGCTGATCAGGTGGAACTAGCTCACCAGGTGTTATATGTGGGGACTGCCGGCAGTGAAATAATCTACCGTTTCAAGCCGGGCGCCGATGAGGCTGCTAAGCAAGAGAGAATAGACGGGGTAATGAAAAGGCTGCTCACTATAGAATTAAAATACAAAGACGGCCTGCGCACGGTCCGGCAGAGCCTGAACCGTGTCTTCCTGGTTAAGCTCAATTCAGAGCAGGTGATCCGCCGCGGCGTGCCGACTCATTTAGGTAACATACTGGGACTTGCTCCCAAGAAAATAAGGTGAAACTATGCCGAAGAAGGTCTCGTATAGCGCAAAGCAGCAGAGCTTTTTCAAGAAAGAAGTTGTTGTCCTGCCGGAGGGCTATTACTCGGGAGATCAGCCCAACCCTAATTTAAAAGCTTTTGTGGAACAGCATTTAAAAGAAAACCCTTACGATCCGGAATCCGATGACTATGACATCCCGGCGTTTGACCGGCCGATCGACACGACCAAAGCCACAGCTATCTATAACATGCACACCTACTGGTCAAAAAAGCCCCATGACGCTATCCGCCAGTACATAAGGCACTATACAAAGCCGGGCGACCTAGTGCTGGACCCCTTTTGCGGGTCGGGCGGAACGGCCCTGGCCGCGCTGATGGAAGGGCGGAAAACCATTGCCATCGACCGCAGCCCGGCGGCTACCTTCATTACCAAAAACTACTGCACCCCGGTGGATGCAGATGAATTGCAAGAGGCTTTTGAAAAATTGAAGGCCAAGGTGAAACCGGAAATCGACTGGCTTTACGAGACCAGGTGCGACCGCTGCGGAGGAAAGGCGACCACCGGCTACACCGTCTATTCGCAGGTGTTTCAATGCCCGCGCTGCCTGCAAAAGATACCGCTTTTTGACTGTATTGAGTTGGAAGGGCTGACGCAGGCAGGCAAGCCTAAGAAAATAAAGGCCTGTCCTCATTGCTATGAGAAGGACCGGGTAGAGGAGATCAAGACAACGGGGGAGAGGTTCGGCGCCATGCCCGTGCTGGTCAGTTATCAGTGTGAAAACGGGTGTAAGCCGAAGCGGGATGAAAGGCGGTACAACGATTCTGATCCGGTAAAAAGAGATTACTTTGAACGGTATGATCTGGCTAAAATCAGGGAGATTGAGGGTAAAACCATACCGCACTGGTATCCCACAGACCGTATGATGCACGCCCCGGAGGAGCAGGAATGCTGGGGTGCAGAATGGCGGCCTGGGCGGAATTTCCGTACGGTGGATGAGCTTTTTACACGGCGTAATTTGTGGGCGCTAGCTGCGATAAGAGATGGGATTTCAGATCTCAATAATAGTAATTGGCCGTTGTTATATTCTTTTTCCGCGATATTGTTAGGTATGAGTAGAATGAATAGGTTTAGGCCAGATGTATCATTTCCAACAAATATTTTAGAGGGAACATATTATCTTCCGCAAATAATGCAAGAAGTTGACGTCTGGCATAATTATCAAAATAAAATTAAGAAAGTACTAAAAGATCAACAAAAGCAAAATGAAAATACTAAGGTTTATAAGATGATGATTTCAACACAAAATGCATGTAACTGCAGTATGATAGCTAGTGAAACCGTAGATTATATCTTTACCGATCCCCCCTATGCAGAAAAAGTACAATACGGTGAACTCAACTTTGTTTGGGAAGCCTGGCTTGGTTTTGATACCCACTGGCACGATGAGGAAATTATTGTCAACGAAATCAGAGGAAAGACAGTTGATGATTGGAAAGAAATGATGTCACAGGCTATGGCAGAATGTTACCGGGTTTTAAAACCCGGTCGCTGGCTTTCTCTTTGCTATCATGATACCTCAGAAGGGACATGGGAAATGGTACAGGATATTATGGCTGAAGCCGGCTTTATCCCCGATGCATCAGACAGGGCGTTATTCATTGATACCGGGCAGAAGTCATATAACCAGCTAACCGCCGACAAGGTTAACAAGCGCGACCTGGTGATCAATTTCCGCAAACCCAAGCCGGGTGAAATGAATCAATTAATTATTATAGGCGAGGACGAGGATCGGACCACCTTTGCCCAAAAAGTTCACTCCATCATCCGCGATTACCTCTCTGCCCACCCAGGTTGCGGCAAGGACCGCATTTACGACGAAGTGGTCAGCCGTATGGTCCGTAGAGGGCAGATGGAAGCCCACAATTTTGATGAATTGTTAAAACAGGTGGCCGATGAGGTAAAAAAGCCGGTCCGGAAGAACCTGTCTGAATATGAAGATCCGGATTTATCCGGCGCCCATAAAAGCAGCCACTGGTACTTAAAAGAAAGCGACCCGGCGCTGGAAGATGAGCCGGAGATCGCCCGGGAAGATGCGGCGGCGCAAAAACTCGCACAGTTTATGAAGAAATGGCTTAAAGATAACCCGCACCGGGAGGGCGTTCACTATTCGGACCTCTTTGAGCACTACATCTATGCCGTTAAGGAGAAACCCAGGCGGCAGTTAATTGATTGGCTGCCGGATTATTTCTATAAAACCCTGGAAGGCGCTTACCGCTTGCCGGGCACTGACGAGGAGAGAAAAGCCAAGGAGGAAGCCCGTAGCTCCGGCGTTAGCCGCCGCATCAAACGTTATGTGTCTTACCTGGAAAACGGGCTGCCGGTACCGGAGAAGGAGAGAGCCTCTGACGCCACCCTGGCTGAATGGATCAGGGCCTGCAAGCGCTCCGGCATGTATGCCCGGGGCAAGTACCTTTATGAGCAGGGCGGGCTGAACCTGGACAATTTCTCTGAAGAGGCTGCTGTTAATGTGGAAGAGGACTACCTGGTCTGCGTCCGGTCTTTGTCAGCGAGCTTAGCGGAGCAGAAACAGGCCAAACTCGCCCGTAAAAAGGGAGGCGCATGAACATCGAGCTCAAAGAAATATTCCGCGGCAAAGTAGTCAACAAGGCGCACACCATCAATACCGGCGTGGATGAATTTCCCCGCTATGTGGTTGAATACCTGATTGATAATTACTGTCAGGAAGAGACTTTTTATGCTGATCTGGACATGGTGGTCCGCCGGCTCAAGGAGAACTTTGTGCACGGGGCCGAGGCTGAGAAAATACGCCACCATATCAGAGAAAACCGCAGCCATTCGGTGATAGCCAGCCTGGAAGCCCGGCTGGTGGAAACCGAAGACAAATACTGGGCCGGCATATCGGCCATCAACGAGAACTACGTCAACATCCCGGAGTCGATCGTCAATCAATACCCCATGCTGCTGTCGGGGGGCATGTGGGGCACGATTGACCTTACTTATGACGAAACCGAGGTTCACAATAAAAAAATAAGGCCGTTCAAGGTGACCGGCTTTACTCCTTTTCAGGTCAGTATTATCAACCTGGATGAGTATATAGCCAAACGGCGGAATTTTTCTACTGATCAATGGATTGATATCCTGATCAATTCCTGCGGCCTCTCTCCGTCAAAAATGAGCCGGCGGCAGAAGCTCTTGTATTTATCCCGCTGCATTCCCCTGGTGGAGAACAATGTGAATTTCATCGAATTGGCCCCCAGGGAAACGGGGAAAACCTATCTTTATCGCAACATTTCATACTATGCGCATGTGCTTTCGGGAGGTAAGGCCACCCCCGCGCAGCTTTTTATCAATCTTAATAACGGCAAAATCGGTGAAGTGGGCGCCAGGGACGCGGTGGTTTTTGACGAGATCGCCAATACCGATTTCCAGGATCCGAAAGCGCTGGTCAGCATTATGCAGGGCTATATGCAGGACGCCAAGTTCAGCCGGGGCAAGAAAGAGATCCTGGCTTTTGCCAGCCTGGTCTTTGTGGGGAATATTGACGTGCAGGGACGGCTGCCCCACGAAAAATATTATCATCTCTTTGAGCCGCTGCCTGATTTTATGCAGGTAATTGCTTTCCTCGACCGGATTCACGGCTACCTGCCCGGGTGGGAAATACCCAAACTGGGTCCGGACAGTTATGCTAAGGATTACGGCTTTATCACCGATTATTTCTGTGAAATTATGCATGAATTGCGGCGTATAGATTTGCTCAGCAGTGTCCGTCACCGCTTCGAGGTCCTTGACCTGGGGAATACCGCCCAGGGGGTGTCCGGCCGCGATCAGAGAGCAGTCATGAAGTTAAGCTCAGGCCTGCTCAAACTTATCTACCCGGACGGGCAGGTTACTGACGAGGAATTGGATGAAATCCTGCTTTTATCCTGCGAATTGCGCCAGCGGGTGCGCGAGCAACTGCACCTGATCGCGCAGGGGGAATATGAGCGTATAAAACTTGGCGTGAAGATCCTGCCTTCCGGAAAGCAAAGCGTTCCTCATCTGCCTGACGCGGACAGGGTCCAGAACGTGTCTTTGCCTTTCGAACCAAGTGTCGGTGAGGTCGTAGGCCTGGCTGTTTCCGGAGACCACGGCTGCATAATGCGCTTTGAGATGCAGGCCACCCGCGGGCATGGGCGAATAGTGCCGCTGGGTTCCATACAAAAAGTAATGCGTGAGAGTATTGAAGCAGCAGCGCAATATATCAAAGCCAGTCATGATAAATTAGGCATTTCCTTAGAATGGAGACAAAATTATGACGTGGCTGTCCTGGCTACATATATGGGGATACCCAAAGAAGGACCCTCAGCGGGTGTTGCTATGGTTACAGGTATAGTATCAGCCCTGAAAGGCGTTCCGGTGCGTAATGATTTAGCCATGACCGGTGAGATTACCATCATGGGCAAGATCTTGCCGGTGGGTGGGATTCAACAGAAGGTAAGAGCCGCCTTTGACGCCGGGGTCAAAGAGGTCCTGTTGCCGGTGGAGAATCTGGACGAGGCCCGCCACCTGCCCTCCTATGTACTTGAAGCAGTAAAGCTCACCCCTATAAAAACGGTTCAAGATGTATTGAAAATTGCGTTAACCGAGGAAGAGTTAAAGGAGTAGTCTATGAATACGTTATGTATGCTGACCAATGAGGCGATCTGCGAAAGGATTGGTCATGCCAGAGATCGAGTGATTTATGTAGCCCCGGGTTTGTGGTTGGATGCAGCCAAAGCGCTCGTAAATTTTGTGAGAAACAACGGTCCAGGGAAGTTAGCAATCCTTCTTGATGACCCGCCACATATTTGCCGCCTCGGTTATGGGGAGATTGAAGCCGTGGAGATATTATTAGAAAACGGGTTAGAGGTCCGTAAATGTACCGGTTTGAGGGCAGGTATATTCATAGCGGACGAGGAGGCGTGGTTCTTTTCTCCGACCCCGCTTTTGGTTGAGGAGGGTGCTGATAAAAAGAAAGAGTTTGCTCCTAATGCGGTTATAATTGATGTAGAACACGCTAACAAGCTGGTATCATCCTTATCCCCTAAATTGGCAATCACATCACGCAGAACTGGCGTGGCCGACCGCTGGAGAGCCACGAGGTCATCGTCAACCTCATCGCCAACACAACTACTGCTGCGGGCCTGAAGGTTCAGGGCCAACTTGACACCAATCCGTACCCGGCCGGCATTAAGGTATCAGACACCGAACTGGCTGCTGTCCAACTGGAGCACTCGGACTTCCATGGTGATTGGAATTATGTCATCCGGCCACATAGTTGAAAAAAGTTATTTTCTCGCGACTCCTTAGGGATTATCTGGATTCGGGACGCAAGATGTTCGTCAGCGGTCAGGGCATAGGAAGTTTAAGCTACTATAATTATCCTGAGTTTTACAGCAAATATCTACATGCCAGTTTTTTTAACGATGTGGGAAGCTGGCTGGTCCAGGGCATATCGTCCGGCAACTGGCCTCTGGGAATCTACGATGGAGTTAATCTGGACATCAGTTTAAGCGGAGATGGAGCTAACAATCAATCTTGGCCGGATGTGGTGGCCCCTGCCAACAGCCAGGCGGTAAGCGTAGCCAATTATTCAACTGGAGGGTCCGGCGCGCTTGCGGTGGACGGCCCGCTGCACAGGTTGATGTACTTCTCTTTTGGCTTTGAGGGTATAAACGGAGCTAACGAACGGTCCAATGTGATGGACCGCACCATGAAATTCCTTAACTCGCCGACCGAGAATACCTCTCTGACGATTAAATATTCCAGTGACTGGAATACGGTTTCTGATTCCAAAGCCACCGACGGTCGCTACCAGGTGAGTAGTACAATTAAGGCCATGGCAGAATACCAGTTTACAGGCGACAATATCAACTCTTCGTCTGCAAGCGGAGGCAGTTTTCATTACAGCTGTCAATAAGAGATGGTTGTTGGCGGGATACCGTTTATGCTATACTAAATTGGGATATTATCAATAAAAATAGGGGCGATAATAATGTATAAGGGTGGTAAAATTGGCTCTTTCTACAAGATAGATTTGGATAAGGCCGGAAAAGGCTGGTTTGAAATCGGACCGATCAGGCCCCCCAGCGAAGGGAGAGACCATTCTCTTTTGCTCAGGGTAACTAGAAATTGTCCCTGGAACCTCTGCGAGTTCTGCCGTACTTATAAAAAACAAAAATACAGCGCACGTACCGTAGAGGAAGTCAAAGCAGATATTGATACAGTCAAAGCGCTTGCTGAAGAAATAAAGTCAGCTTCCTGGCAAATAGGTATGGGCGGCAATGTAACTAATGAAGTTATCACGGCAATGATTAAGAGCAACCCGGAATTATACGGAATAGATGATGAGGAACTGGTTAACCAGAGGCTCAACTGCCTGTTCAGCGTCGCTAACTGGCTTTATTCCGGCGGAGCTACCGTTTTTCTTCAAGATGCAAACACGCCGCAGATGCGCACACCCGATCTGCTTGAAATACTTGTTTACCTCAGGGAGAAATTCCCGGGTATTGAAAGGATAACATCTTACGCAAGGTCAAAAACTATCGCCCGCAAGACGGATGAACAAATGAGGCAGTTGAAAGAAGCGGGGCTTAGCCGCCTCCATATCGGCATGGAATCCGGACTTGACGAGGTCCTTGAAGACGTAAAGAAAGGCGTCACGGCTGAGGAACAGATCATAGCAGGCAAAAAAACAAAAGCCGCGGGAATTACCTTAAGCGAATATATTATGCCGGGCCTTGGGGGAAGAAAATGGTCGGAGCGCCATGCTGTTGAATCGGCAAGAGTATTAAATGAAGTCGGCGCCGATTTTATCAGGCTGAGGAGCTTTACTCCGCGTCGAAACAGCCCTGTGTATGACAAGGTTTTAGCCGGGCAGTTCTCAACCCTTAATGAGGATGAGGTTATCGCTGAAATAGGCCTTTTTGTAGAGAATCTAAACTGTAACTCTTACCTGATCAGCGACCAGATGGTCAACCTGCTCTGGGAAATCGAAGGTCAGCTTCCCCAGGACAAAGAGGTCATACTGAAAATGATTAACAATCACCTCCAGAAACCTGAACATGAACGCCTGAAAGTATGGCTGGACAGACGCCTGTCAGCTTACATGAGCATCAGCGGACTTCTGAATCAAAGCCTTTCGGCAAAAGTAGACGAGGCCCGTCGCTTAATTGATCAAAAGGCTCCCGAAGCCAGGCAAAAGGTCCAGGAAGTCCTGGACTATATCAAACCTTTGTTTATTTAAGAATACAATATTCTTTTGCGCTTTTTGCAGGAGATATTAAAAAACCGGGAGAATTAAAGCTAATTATTTTACAAAAAGAAGGCGGGCTATGCAGTTTAGGAAGGTCCAGGGACTGGGCAACGATTTCGTGATGATCGATCTACTGAAAAACAAAGACTATCTGCATACGGATTTGAGCAGTCTGGCCAGAAAAGCGTGCCACCGCCGGCTGGGTATCGGCGCAGACGGTCTGGTTTTAATTCTACCTGACGAACAGGCGGACGCAAGAATGCGCATTTTTAATCCGGACGGCAGCGAACCCCAGATATGCGGCAACGCCATCCGCTGTGTTGCCAGATACCTGTTCGAACATAAAATTGTTCCACATAAAAAAATCAGGATAGAAACACTTGCCGGCATTATCGCGCCGGAAATTATTCTTCAAGACGGAAAGTTGGCAGCCGTAAAAGTAGATATGGGTGAACCGCGGCTGGAAAGAAAAGAGATCCCTATGATCGGCCCGCCAGGGCAGGTAATAAACGAACCCCTGGCAATTGGTGATCATATTTGGCAAGTTACAGCAGTTTCAATGGGAAACCCGCATTGTCTGATCTTTGTAGATGATCCGGATACTTTTCCTTTAGCACAGTGGGGCCCGCAAATCGAAAATCATCCCTCTTTTCCTGAACGGACCAATGTTGAATTTATCCAGGTCCTCAACCGCACTGAAATAAAAATGCGTGTCTGGGAGCGGGGAGCAGGGGCAACCCTGGCCTGCGGCACGGGAACATGCGCCACACTGGTAGGATGTGTCTTAAACGGCCTGACGAATAGAAAGGCGGCTGTCCATCTTGCCCTGGGCGACCTTTTGATAGATTGGGCAGGCAATAACCATGTTTACATGACAGGCCCCGCCGAAGAAGTCTTTTGCGGCGAGTTTCCTGTATAAAACTCTATGCTGTTAAAACGGCATCAGCAGGAGGATTAAAAGTCATCAATAAACAAGGGATGGCAATGTCTTAAGTGCGATTTTGGCTTGCGAACATGAGCACGTAGACAGTTGACCTCCCTGATGCAAGTTGACTTCAAGTAATTTTCAGAGTAGAGTAGTGCGTATTTTAATCCGGGAGGTTTATTCATGAACTTCATCGAGGCACAGCGGCTGCAAAAATTGCCCCCTTACCTTTTTGCCCGTATCGAGCAGTTAATTGATCACAAGAAAGCTCAGGGCGTGGATGTAATAAGCCTTGGCATAGGTGATCCGGACATGCCCACACCGGAGCACATAATTGAGGAACTGATTAAGGAAGCGAGAAATCCTGTCAATCACCAGTACCCTTCTTCTGCCGGCATGCTTGAATTCAGACAGGCTGTGGCCGGATGGTACAAACGGCGGTTTAATGTCGACCTGGATCCAAAAAACGAAATAGTCAACCTGATCGGATCAAAGGAAGGAATCGCCCATATCTGCTGGTGTTATCTCGATCCTGGGGATATATCGCTGGTTCCCGATCCCGGTTACCCGGTCTATGCCATAGGTTCCATACTGGCGGGCGCCCAGCCGTATCATATGCCGCTCAAGGAAAAAAATAAGTTCCTGCCCGACTTCTCGGAAATCCCAACCGAAGTGGCCAGAAAAGCCAAGATGATGTTCCTTAATTATCCCAATAACCCCACCGGGGCAGTTGCGGACGAAAACTTTTTCCGGGAGGCTATTGCTTTTTCCAACGAGTTCGGGGTGCTTCTCTGCCATGATACGCCTTACACTGAGATAGCCTACGACGGCTACCGGCATCCCTCTTTCCTGCAGGTTAAGGGCGGCAAGGAGGCCGGCATTGAATTCCACTCCATGTCCAAAACCTATAACATGACCGGCTGGCGCATCGGGTGGGCGGCAGGCAACTTTGACGTTATAAACGCTCTCGGGCGTCTTAAATCAAATATAGACTCGGGACAGTTCCAGGCGATCCAGAAAGCTGCTGTCGCAGGGCTGAACGGAACCTATGAAGATTTGGAAAGAGTGAACAGGATCTACAGCGAGCGCAGGGATATTATTGTTGACTGTCTTAATTCACTCGGGTGGCGGCTCGAAAAGCCCAGAGCAGCTTTTTACCTCTGGATCCCCGTACCGGCGGGGCATACATCCGAGTCCTTCGCCGAGCTTATCCTTGAAAAGGCGGGTGTGGTAATTACTCCGGGAACAGGATACGGCGCTAACGGGGCCGGTTATTGCCGCATCTCGATAACTGTTGATACCGGACGCTTGAAAGAAGCGATGGAAAGGATCAGACAAAATATCGGCGAGGTCAACTTTTGACATAGGGATAGACCCCATGCAGCTGAAGCAGCGGCAGCAGGAGGATGATAATTCACAGAGGGAGGTCAATGCCTTAAGCATAATTTTGTTTAAAGAGCAAGTGAACCGTAATAACGACAGCCTAAGATTTTTTATCATCAAATATTTCAGACAAAAAAAATGCATGGAGTTAAATGGCTTCTCTAATAAGTCAATTTTTATAATAAGTCAAGCCTGACCCCAGAAATTTACAGAAATTTAGGAGGTTACAATGAAACTCTCAACGCGAGCATTAGAGCTCAGCCCATCGCCCACACTGGCCATCGACGCCCAGGCAAAGAAACTAATTGCATCCGGCGAGAATGTTATAAATTTTGGCACGGGTGAACCGGACTTTGATACCCCGGAGCATATTAAACAGGCCGCTATTGAAGCTCTCCAAAAAGGAATGACCAAATACACACCGGTATCGGGAATCCCGGCCTTAAAGCTGGCAATTGTTGAAAAATTCAAAAGAGATAACGGTTTGGATTACCAGACAGATCAAATTGTTGTCTCAGCCGGGGGCAAACACTGCCTGTATAACGCAATCCAGGTCCTCTGCGAAGCGGGCAGGGAGGTTATCGTCCCGGCGCCATACTGGGTTAGTTACTTTGAGCAAATTAAGTTGGCCGGAGCTACACCCATAATAGTAAAAACAAAAGCTGAAAACGGCTATAAATTGACTGTGGATGAATTGAAATCCGTACTCAGCGAACGGTCTGCGATGCTCATTTTAAATTCCCCCTGCAACCCAACCGGTACGGTATACAGCAGGAGCGAGCTGATTGCGCTGGGTGAATTTTTAATTGACAAGGATATAACAATTATTTCGGACGAAATCTATGAAAAGCTTATATACAGCGGCAGCGAACACATCAGCATTGCTTCCCTCGACCCTGCCTTAAAGGAGAAAACGGTTTTAATCAATGGTGTCTCGAAAGCATACTCGATGACCGGCTGGCGTATTGGTTATTCAGCCTCCTGTTTGCCCGTTGCAAAGGCCATGTCCGACCTGCAGAGCCATTCGACTTCGAATCCTACATCTATTGCCCAGGCGGCAAGTGTAAGCGCCTTGACCGGAACTCAGGAACCATTGAAAAAAATGGTGATTGAATTTGAAAAGAGGAGGAATTATATGTATGAGAGGCTGACGGCAATAAAAGGCGTTGCCTGCCACCTCTCTGAGGGCGCCTTCTACCTGTTTCCCTGCGTTAAAAACTATTTGGGATGCTCCTGCAAAGGAAGGCAATTAAATAGCTCATCTGATTTAGCCGGCATCCTTTTAGAAGAGGCAAAGGTAGCCGTGGTTCCGGGAGTTGCCTTTGGTGACGACAGTTGCTTCCGGCTTTCTTACGCCACTTCTATGGAAAATATTGTAGAGGGTCTTAAACGTATGGAAAATATTTTTAAAGAAATTGATATTTAATAATAACGTAACGGAGGAAATTTCTTGCTCAGAAGCATGACCGGCTATGGCCGGGGAGAAGCAACAGCATTAGGGAAAAAACTAACCATAGAGTTAAAGGCGGTAAATCACCGTTTCAGTGAGGTGGTCGTACGCCTGCCCAAAAGCATGAATCAACTTGAGGACAGGGTCCGCCAATATGTTCAGTCAAAAATTTCCCGGGGGCGCGTCGATTGCTATTTTACAGTAGAAGAATCAGCCAGCAAAATAATAAAGGTGAAAGTTGACAAAAACCTTGCTGCATCGTATTATAAGGCAATAAAAGAAGTATTCAGCGAGTTAAATATTTCCGGGGAAGTCGGTCCTGAGCACATTTTATCCCTTCCCGGCCTGCTGACTTTGGAAGAACCTGATGAGGATATTGAGAATTTTTGGCCTGTCGTCCACCAGGTACTTGGGGAAGCAGTTAGATCCTTATTGGAAATGCGCGACAAAGAGGGAAAAAGGCTTCAGGAAGACATCCGCTGCCGCACAGAAAGGATTAAGCATCTAAATACCGAAATAGAAACAAGGGCGCCGCTGGTTACACAAGAATACAGGGCGCGCCTTACTCAACGTCTGCAGGAGTTATTGCCTGAAAGCAAAGTTGACCCCGGAAGAATGGTTACCGAAATAGCTTTTTTTGCGGAGCGTTCCAATATCACCGAAGAGAATGTCCGCATTCAAAGCCACCTTTCACAATTAATCTCATCTTTGGATGCGGAAGAACCCGTAGGGCGCAAGCTTGATTTCCTGATCCAGGAAATCAACCGTGAGATAAATACGATTGCTTCCAAAGCCAATGACTTATTGATCAGTCAAACTGCTGTCGAGGTTAAGAGCGAGCTTGAGAAAATTCGTGAGCAAGTTCAAAATGTGGAGTAGCTAAGTATTTCACATTTTAAGAACAAGGGAGGGAACATGGATATAAAATTGATCAACATAGGGTTTGGAAATATTGTTTCGGCCAACCGGATCATAGCAATTGTCGGGCCTGAATCCGCTCCTATTAAAAGGATAATCAACGAAGCCCGTGATCGCGGTATGCTGGTGGACGCTACTTATGGCCGCCGTACAAGGGCTGTGATCATAACAGACAGCGACCATGTGATTTTATCAGCCGTCCAACCCGAGACCGTGGCAAACCGCCTTGGCAGCAGAGAGGCACATCCTGCGTCAGCTGAAGAACAGGAAAAATAAATTAGTTTGATATGATAGGACAGGGTATTTTAACTGTACTGTCCGGGCCTTCCGGAGTAGGAAAGAGTACTGTGGCAAAGGCTCTGCAGGAAAAAACAAGAAACTTGGTTTGCTCCATATCTGCTACTACCCGTCTTCCCAGAAAGGGTGAAGTGAACGGGAGTAGTTATTATTTTCTTTCAACAGATGAATTCCACAGAAAAGTAGACCGTCAGGAATTTCTGGAATGGGCTCAAATTTACGGCAGTTTCTATGGCACACTACGGTTGCCGGTAGAACGCGCCCTGTCCGGCGGAAAAGATGTGCTTCTTGAAATAGACGTTCAGGGAGGCATACAGGTCAAGCAAAAATTTCCTCAAGCGGTTTTAATTTTTCTCCTTCCGCCAAGTCAGAATGAACTTGAATCCCGCTTAACGAAAAGAGCAAGTGAATCTGAAGCGGATGTAAAAAAGCGTTTGAGTTGGGCGAAAGAAGAGTTTGAATACCTTATGCTTTATGATTACGCGGTAGTTAACGACTGGGTTGACGAAGTTGTTTCAAGAATCCAATCGATCATGGTGGCTGAGAAATGCCGTACCTGGCGGTTGAAATAAGAGCACAAAATATTTACCTGGGGGGAAAAGGATGAATAAACCATCCCTAGATGTTTTGATGCGTAAAGTTGATAACCGTTATGCTCTTGTGGTCATTACCGCAAAAAGAGCGCGTTTTATTACAGAAGCTGAAGAAGGCAGTAAGGTTACCAGCAACGGCAATAAACCTGTTACTATTGCTTTACAGGATATAGCCAATGACAGGGTTAAATTTAAGCATACAAGGCAGGGGAGGAAGTAACAAGATGCTGGCGGATAAGTTTGTCACTCTCGGTGTTACAGGCAGTATCGCTGCCTTTAAGGCGGCAAGCCTGGCTAGCTTATTAACCAAAACAGGGTTTGACGTACATGTGGTAATGACAGACGCAGGCCAAAAATTCGTAACTCCCCTGACTTTTCAGGCGCTTACAAAAAACCATGTCCATACCGGTTCTTTCGGGGGTTCGTCTAATTTTCAGATACCCCACATTGCATTGGCTCAAAAGGCGGACTTAGTTGTCATAGCCCCCGCGACAGCCAATATTCTGGGGAAAATAGCCCACGGAATTGCAGACGACCTTCTCACGACTATAGTAATGGCAGCTACCTGCCCTGTTTTGATCTGTCCCGCCATGAACGTTCATATGTACAATAATCCGGCCACACAAGCCAATCTGGCCCGGTTAAAAGAGTTGAATTATCTGATTATGGAAGCAGGAACAGGGTACCTGGCCTGCGGTGAACATGGCCAAGGGAGATTCCCCGAGCCGGAGATGATCTGTCAGCAGATTATTCAGCTCATTTTACCGGCAGGGGATTTTAAGGGGATATCTGTCCTGATTACCGCCGGGGGAACAAGAGAACCGCTTGATCCTGTAAGGTTTATCTCAAACAGGAGTTCAGGGAAAATGGGATTTGCCCTTGCCCGCTCCGCGGCGATAAGAGGCGCAGATGTTACATTGGTTTCAGCGCCGGCAAACTTAAGTCCCCCGCCCGGAATAAACTATATTCCGGTTGTAACTGCAGCAGAAATGCAGCGCGCCGTAATGGATATTTTTCCAAAATACGACATAGTGATTAAAGCAGCCGCAGTTGCCGATTTCAGGCCTGCAAAGCCATCGAAAAGCAAGATCAAAAAAGACAGTAATAATAATCTTACTATTGAACTGGAAAAGAACACTGACATTCTGATGGAGATTGGAAAAATAAAGAAGCCCAATCAGGTGCTCGTCGGTTTTGCCGCAGAAACTGAAAACTTGCTCGAGTCGGCGCGGCAAAAAATTGAGCAGAAAAACCTTGATCTGATCGTTACAAACGATATTACCGTTCCAGGAGCCGGCTTTGACACGGACACCAACATTGTTAAATTAATCTACCGCGACGGGGAAATAACCGACCTTCCTTTAATGGACAAGCTCGATGTAGCCGGCCGGATCCTTGACGCCGCACTGTTGCTGCACCGCCAATGCCACGAACAGCAATAAAGGCTATTGGGAACATAAGAATTACCTTTTTGGCAGGAGCGAGATATGTATGCCGAAGTTTTAGTTAACCTGTCGACACGCCGGCTTGATCGAACTTTTTCCTACCGGATTCCGTCCGAACTTGAAGGGCGTGTAATTACGGGCAGTCTTGTGCAGATCAGCTTCGGCAGGCAAAAAATTGAAGGCTATGTTATCCGCCTGAGCAATCCCGGCGCCCCTGAACCTGCGGGTATTAAAGATCTTTCCGCTGTCATAGAGAGGGGACCTGTTTTTACTGACGAACAGTTAAACCTTGCCTTATGGATGTCCTCGTACTATCTATGTCCCACTGTCAGTGCACTGCAAACAATTATTTGGCCCCGGCTTGCCCATCCCCCACGGCAGGCGCCGGGCCTCTGGCCTTTAAATTCCGGAGCAGAGCCTGTTTTTAAGCGCGCGCCCTCTCAAAAAACCGCCTGGGAAACCGCTTTAGACCAACCCGGCTTAACACGTCTTGAGTTGGCTGCGACAGCAAAAGTATCCGTATCGGCAGTTGACGCTTTAACGTCCAAGGGCCTGTTAACCGCCAAAAAACGAGCTAGCCAAAGCCCTGCCCAGTTAAACAATCTTATACCATCCCGGCCTTTTGATTTAACCGCCCAGCAGAAGACAGCTTTTGATCCGATCTTCGACCGGCTGAAGAAAAAAGAGCATGAAGTCTTCTTGCTTAACGGGATTACAGGAAGCGGGAAAACCGAGGTATACTGCCACAGCGTGGCCGCTGCCCTTGGAATGGGAAGGCAGGCTTTAATCCTGGTGCCGGAAATTGCGCTTACGCCGCAGATGCTGCATACTTTTCGCTCCAGATTCGGGGAAGAAGTTGCAATCCTGCACAGCCGCCTTTCTGACGGAGAACGGCGTGATGAATGGCTGCGGATCAGGGAAGGCAGCGCAAATGTGGTCCTGGGAACACGCTCGGCTCTGTTTGCGCCTGCTCAAAACCTTGGGCTAATCGTTATTGACGAAGAACACGAACCATCCTATAAACAGGAAGAAAGTCCGCGTTACCATGCGCGTACGGTAGCGCTTGAGATTGCAAAAAACAAGCAGTCAGTCGTCGTTCTCGGAAGCGCAACACCATCAGTGGAATCATTTTTTAGCGCTTCCTCCGCCGGAACTTACCATCTGCTTACAATCAGCGAGCGGGTAGAAAAGAGATCCCTTCCCCAAATCCAGGTTGTTGACATGAGGGAGGAAACAAAAAAGGGCAACCAGGAGCTGTTCAGCCGGGTCCTTCTTTCATCAATTAAGGATCGTTTGAAAAAAAACGAGCAGACTATCTTGTTTCTAAACAGGAGGGGGTTCTCAACATTCATATCCTGCAGGGAGTGCGGCCAGGTCATGAAATGCCCCCATTGCGACATATCACTGACCTACCACATTAACGGACGCCTTGTCTGCCATTACTGCAATTATACTGCCGGCGCTCCAAGGTATTGCCCGTCCTGCAGGAGCAGTTATATAAGCTATTCCGGGACGGGAACCCAGAAAATTGAACTTGAAATCAAACGCCTGTTTCCTGACGCCAGGATCCTGCGGATGGACAGCGACACCACGTCGCGCAAGGGATCCCACCAAAAAATACTGGATACTTTTTGTCAGGGAAAAGCAGATATCATGATCGGCACCCAGATGATTGCCAAGGGGCTGGACATCCCCGCAGTCACCCTGGTAGGAGTGGTAAACGCCGATCTGACACTTTACATGCCGGACTTCCGGGCTGCTGAGAGAACTTTTCAACTCCTTACCCAGGTGGCTGGGCGTGCAGGCCGGAGCGATCTCGGAGGTGAAGTGATGATTCAGACCCATTCACCTGAACACTTTGCAATTACCTCAGCCAGGGAACACGATTACCCGGCTTTTTTTGAACAGGAACTAAAAAACCGGGAAGTTTTAAATTACCCGCCTTTTTCATCCCTTTGCAGATTCGTTGTTACGGGAATAGTCCAGATGGAAGTAGAAAATGCGGCCAATTCTTTGTATAATATAATGAGTGAAATTGTTAACAGTGAGGGACTTAATAATCAGGTACAAGTGTTTAACACCGTACCCGCCCCGGTAAGCAGGATAAAAAACCGCTACCGCTGGCACCTGATTTTTAAAGCATTGTATGTTAAACAGCTTCAGGATATCTCAAAGGCCTGCCTTAATGAATTCGATCGCCGTTATCCGTCTGCTAAAGTTAGAATCATTGTTGACATAGAACCTCAGAATATGTTTTAAGTGAAAGGAGAAAGCAGTTCTTGGCAGTATATCAGATCATCAAATATGGTGAAGACAACGGGATCTTAAGGGAAAAGGCGAAGGAAATTACAACTATAACACCAAGCATAAACAAACTGCTTGATGACCTGCGCGATACCATGTACAGCTATAAGGGCGTCGGTCTCGCCGCTCCGCAGATAGGTGTGTCCAAACGGGCAATCGTAGTTGATACCGGCGAAAAACTCATTGAGCTAATCAACCCGGAAATTTGCGAACAGTCCGGAAGCGAAAATTCTGAAGAAGGCTGTTTGAGCCTGCCGGGAATGGCTGGGGATGTTGTCAGGGCAATCTGGGTGCTGGTTAAGGGGCTTAACCGCCTTGGTGAGGAAATTAAAATAGAGGCCAAGGGTTATCAGGCCAGGGCGCTGCAGCATGAAATCGATCACCTTGAAGGAATTATTTTTACCGACAAGGCAACAAATCTGCGAAAAGTAGTCGAGTAAAGGAAGATATTAAGATGCGCGTCGTCTTTATGGGCACGCCCGTATTCGCCGTACCCTGTTTGAAAGCCCTCTTAAAAGAAAGATTACAGGTAGCCGGTGTTGTTACACAGCCTGACCGTCCAAAGGGAAGAGGGCAAAAATACATCCCCAGTGCAGTCAAAGAAGAGGCTGTTCTTAATGGGCTGGATATTTACCAGCCTTTAAACATAAAGGACTCTGAGTTCATCAGACTGATGGAGGAACTATCCCCTGAAGTAATTGTTGTCGTAGCTTTTGGCAGGATCCTGCCCAAGATCATCCTTGATCTGCCTCTGATGGGATGCATCAACGTCCATGCCTCTTTGCTGCCGCAGTACCGGGGCGCCGCCCCGATTCACCGGGCGATTATGAATGGCGAAAAAATAACCGGAATTACAACCATGCTCATCAACGAAAGCCTGGACAGCGGCGATATTTTGCTTCAGGAAGCAGTCCCGATCCACAAGGAGGATACTGTTGGGACTCTGCACGACCGCCTGGCCTCACTGGGAGCACAGCTTCTTGTTAAAACCCTGCAACTGATGGAAACCGGTGATTTAATACCTGTACCCCAGGATCATTCAAAAGCCACCTATGCACGCATGATCTCCTCTGAAGATGAGGTCCTTGACTGGAACGCCCCCGCCACCACAATTTTTAATCATGTGCGGGGAATGGATCCCTGGCCCGGCGCTAAAACTTCCCTTGATGAAAAACTCCTCAAGATCTGGCGGGTAGAAGCCGTCGAGAATGAAAGTTCGAAGGAAGGTACAATACCGGGGCAGGTGGTTGTTTCCGGCCCCGAAGGCCTTGTGGTCCAGGCCAACCACGGCCTGGTGGATGTTAAAGAACTGCAGCTGCAGGGCGGCAAACGCCTTCCGGCAGTTGATTTCCTGCGCGGTCGCCCGGTCAGGACCGGAACAGTGCTCGGTTAAAAGACGTTTTAAGAGAATAAATTGATCAATAATACAATAGCTTTAAGGTAAATATATACATAGAAGAGGTGAAAAAATGATCGACAAGAAAACTTTAAAAACAGTCCTTGATCTCGCCCTGGCCAACGGGGGGGATTTTGCTGATATTTTTGTGGAAAAGAAAATCACTACCGGAATCTCGGCCGAGGGAGGGAAAATAGAACGGGTCCATTCCGGTATAGACGCCGGCGCAGGACTACGGGTCCTGGCCGGTGATATGACCGCCTATGCCTATACAAATGACCTTAGCAAGGAAAGCCTGCTGGAAATTGCCAGTACAGTCGGCCGTACGGTCAAGACAGCCGACCGGAAAGAATATAATTTTGACCTGCGCAAGGTTAAACCTGCAGTGGACTTCTCTTTCCCGGAACGCCCTGACAAAGTGGAAACATCCCGCAAAGCGGAAATGGTTGAATCGGCGGATAAAGCGACGCGCCAGGTGAACAGCGAACTGATCAAGCAAGTGATGGTCGGTTATGGTGATGTTATCCAGCAGGTAACAATTGCCAACAGCGCAGGTGAATATGTTGAAGATGAACGCATCCGCACAAGATTTCTGGTCCATGCCGTCGCCGGAGACGGTGCGGTTATCCAAACAGGCTATGAAGCGGCAGGAAGTTTAGCGGGCTTTGATCTTCTAAAGCGTTTCCCCCCGGAGGAACTGGGCAGGAAGGCTGGCGAAAGGGCGATTCAAATGCTGCACGCCAAACCGGCGCCGGCAGGAAAGTTTCCCGTGGTAATGTCGGGAGAAGCCGGAGGCACTATGGTACATGAAGCCTGCGGTCATGGGCTTGAAGCAGATCTTGTCCAGAAGAAACTCTCGGTATATGCCGGGAAGATGGGTGAGCAGGTAGCTTCCAAAGAGGCAACTATTATTGATGATGCAACTTTGGCTGACCGTTATGGCTCATACCGTTTCGATGACGAAGGAACGCCTTCCCGCAAGGTAGTCCTGATTGAGGACGGGATTCTCAAAGAGTATCTCTACGACAGGATGACGGCGGGCAGGGATGGTAAGAGATCCAACGGCCATGGGAGGCGGGAGTCGTACCAGCATAAACCGATCCCCCGGATGGGCAACACTTTTATCGCGCCGGGCAAAGCTGATCCAGAAAAGATTATCAGCCAGATCAAAAACGGCCTGCTGGTCAAAAAAATGGGCGGAGGCCAGGTAAACACAACAACAGGCGATTTTGTTTTTGATGTTGCAGAAGGTTACCTGATCGTTGACGGCCAGGTCGGTCCTATGGTAAGAGGGGCAACCCTTACCGGCAACGGCCCTGAAGTGCTCAAAATAGTGGAAATGGTCGGCCGTGATTTAGGTTTTACGATCGGTACCTGTGGAAAAGATGGCCAGGGAGTGCCGGTCAGCGATGCTCAGCCGACACTCTTAATCCGTGAACTTATTGTCGGAGGAACACAGGTTTCTGCAAACGGCCAGATTAGACGCATCTAAAACTAAATCGCTCACCTGTGAACAACAACGCCCTTTAAACCCTTGTGCTCGGGCGGCCTACTTTTTCGACACCAGTCTGACCATCAGGGAAGCCAGAACTTGCTTTTCCCCTTTATCGGCGACTGACCAGAGTTCTTTAACGGTCTTTTGTTCAGGATTGCTGGGATCAACATTATCAGCAAGTATATCTCCCGCCTGCTGGGCTAAAGAAAAAATACGCTCCCTGCCAATCCCCAATTCATCGGCAAACTCTACTGCCTGGCCTAAAAAGTTCTTCCAGCTTCCCCATTCTGACATTACTTGTTTGATATCCTCATTATCCATATTCTTTTCTCCTCGTAAACTTGAAATTTAACTTGCATTAGAAGATCAACTACCTGACTTTTTTATTTTGTTTATTTTCTTCCTTAAATATGCAGCAAGATATTCTTGTCAAAGATACACACATTTTTAATTGGAGCATATTTTTTATCTAGAAGGACTGACTTTTTAAACACAATTTCTGCAAAGAAATTCAGGGAGGTTTTCATAAAATGAGGATCGGTGACATAGTAACACGGAGGGTTTTCGGTTCCGACATGCAGTTTTGTATTCTCGGTTTTTATACCAAACAGGATTCCGGCGAGCGTGTGGCTATTCTTGCTATGCTTGATCCTTCCTCGGTTATAGAGGCGCGAGTTGAGGAATTATCGCCTGCTTCTCTTAGAAATATTTTTGCTTTGACCACCAATATTTACACTCATTAGGAGGAAAAACATCCAACTGGAAAAATACCGCAGTTTTCTCCGGCCAAAAAAGGAATACGACTGATTTTATTGAATAATACTACTTTGAGGAAAGGAGCGAAAAAGTAGTGTTGGATGAGCAAGCATTATTAAACTTGGCCGAATCTGCGTGTAATAACGCCAAGCTGGCGGGAGCAGGCGAAGCCGAAGCTTACCTTAGTTACAACAAGGAATTTTCTGCCGAAGTCCGTGAGGGCAAAACCGAGACAATAAAAGTAGCCCTGGATCAGGGCTTGGGTCTGCGCGTCGTAAAAAATGGAAAGGTCGGGTTCGCCTATACTTCCGATTTGGAAAAGGCTTCTCTGAAAAATATCGCTGATCAGGCAATAGCAAATGCCCGTGAAACGGCCGCTGATCCATACCGGATATTTCCATCCCCTTCTCCCCTGTACCCCGAGCTGGACCTGTATGATTCTGCTGTCATCAAAACTCCTGTCGAGACAAAAATCGACCTTGCCAAGGCGATGGAGGAGGCAGCGCGTGCTTTTGATCCACGGATAAAGATAATCGAAAGTTCGAACTACCAGGACATAGATGCCTGCGTAATACTCGTCAACAGCAAAGGAATAAAAAATTCTTACCGTGCGACATACTGCGGAGTTAACCTCTCCCTGGTAGCCGGAGAAGGGGAAGATCAACAAACAGGTTTTGCTATGGATTACCGCCTGCGGTTTGATGATCTCAACGCAGAAAAAATCGGCCGTGAGGCGGCTTTTCGCGCCGTCCGGATGTTGGGCGCAAAACCAGTTTCAACACGGGAAACCGCCGTATTGTTTGATCCCTATGTAGCAGCCGGATTTCTGGATTTGCTCGGTCCTGCGCTTACCGCCGAAGCGGTCCAAAAAGGACGTTCCTTTTTCATTGGAAAGGTTAACCAGCCTGTTGCAGCGCTGACGTTAAATATTATTGACGACGGAATTATGCCGGGCGGCATCGCTTCCGCTCCCTTTGACGGTGAAGGAGTACAGATGTCCAGGAAGACGTTGATAGAAGGGGGAGTTCTCAAAGGGTATCTGCACAACACTTATACAGCCGCCAAAGAAAACGGCGCCTCTACCGGAAATTGCATGCGGTCTTCATATAAAAGCGCACCGGATGTCGGAACTACAAACTTCTACATCCAGCCCGGCGTTTATGCCCCGGATGAACTGATTAATTCTACCGGGAACGGTATTTATATAACTGAAGTTATCGGTATGCATACGGCGAACCCTATTTCAGGCGACTTTTCGGTTGGAGCAGCCGGGATTTTAATTGAAAACGGGCAGCTGACCAAACCTGTCAGGGGAATTGCCATTGCCGGAAATATTCAGGAAGTCCTTCAGCAGGTTGATGGAATAGGCAGCGACCTGATCTTTTTTGGCAGTCAGGGTTCACCCACATTGCGAATAGCCCGGATGATCGTCAGCGGACATTAGACATTAGAGGAAGGGAAGTTATTTTCTTGAGAATTCTAGTCCTTCACGGGCCAAACCTTAACCTGCTTGGAAAGCGTGAACCGGGGATTTACGGGTCTTTATCCCTGGAATCAATTAACTCGCTCCTGCAGCGGCTGGCGGCTGAATTAAATGTTGAACTGGAATGCCGCCAGTCAAATTCCGAAAGCGAGCTGATCAACTGGCTTCACAATGCCGCGCCCGAAACAGACGCAGTAGTTTTTAACCCCGGCGCCTTTACGCATTACAGCTACGCTTTGGCAGACGCCGCAGCGGCAATATCAATTCCGGTAGTCGAGGTTCACCTGTCTAACATTTATGCCCGCGAACAGTTTCGCCGTCAATCCGTAATTTCCCCTGCAGCCGCAGGACAGATCAGCGGATTCGGAGCGGAAAGCTACCTGCTGGGTTTAAGGGCTGCGGTAAGCCTTGTTAAGAAAGAGGAAAGATGAAAAGAAGAGCTGGTCTTTTAAGAGACAAGCTGCACATGAAGGCAATTGACGGCCTGCTTGTAACGAAGCCAGAAAACCGGAAATACCTGAGCGGCTTTTCCGGAACCGCCGGCTCCCTGGTGGTTACCCGGGAACAGCTTTTTCTGCTGACCGATTTCCGCTACATAGAACAGGCGCGGCAGGAGTGCAGGCAGTGGCAAGTTATTGAAATAAAAACTTCCACTTTTGATCTGATAAAAACTTGTTTGCAGGACTGGAAAATATCGCGTCTTGGTTACGAAGAGGATTTTCTGACACATAAGCAGTTCCTCGAGTTAAGCGAAAAGATCCCTGACGGTGTCTTAGTCCCCGCCGCCGGTATGGTTGAAGATTTAAGGATGATCAAAGGCCAGGATGAGATCACGCAGATTATTGATTCCGCCAGACTGGCCGATGAGGCTTTTACACATATTCTTAATTATCTTAAACCAGGCTGCACAGAGATTGAAATATCTCTGGAAATGGAGTATTTTATGCGCAAAGGGGGTGCAAAAAAGAGCTCCTTTGATATAATAGTTGCCTCCGGGGTACGCGGGGCAATGCCTCATGGAGTGGCCTCGAACAAACAATTGCAAGCCGGTGATCTTGTAACAATGGATTTTGGATGCGAGTTCAATGATTATTGTTCAGATATTACCAGAACTGTTTGCCTGGGTGCTCCCACGGAAATGCAGGAACGTATTTACCAAACCGTTCTTGAGGCCCATGATGCGGGTGTTAATTCAATCAGGCAGGGAGTGAAGGCTTCCGATGTTGATCAGGCAACCCGCAGCATTATTGAAAAATATCATTTCGGCGAAAATTTTCGTCACAGCACAGGGCACGGTGTAGGGCTGATCGTACATGAAAACCCTGTGATTTCAGCAAAAGACGGGACTATACTTCAGGCGGGCATGGTAATAACTGTTGAACCGGGGATTTATCTTCCCGGCTGGGGCGGGGTGCGTATTGAAGATATGGTCCTGGTTGAGGAAAAAGGAGCGCGGCTGCTTACCAATGCGCCGAGGGATCACCTGATGGCATTATAATAATCTTATAAAATTCTTAGAACAAACAGGTATTTTGCAGCAGAAGTGAAAGGAGGCGAAAACCTTGATTTCCACCAATGATTTTCGGACAGGCCTGACGATCAATATTGACGGCGACGTTTATCAGGTGATTGACTTTCAGCATGTAAAGCCCGGAAAGGGAGCAGCTTTTGTTCGTTGCAAGATCAAGAACCTGCGCACCGGATCGACTGTTGAAAGAACTTTTAACGCGGGGGAAAAAATACCGCGTGCACACGTGGAAAGGCGCTCGGCTCAGTATCTGTACAATGACGATAATAATTATTTTTTTATGGACATGGAGACTTTTGAACAGATTTCATTGAGCAAAGAGGAACTGGGTGAGGCAGTTAAGTTTATCAAGGAAAATATGACGATAAACGTATTGATGTTTCAGGGTACTTCAATCGGCATCGATTTGCCCAATTTTGTCGAGCTGGAAGTTGTCGAAACAACACCCGGCATAAAAGGCGATACAGCTTCCGGCGGATCCAAGCCGGCTGTCCTGGAAACCGGCTACACTGTTCAGGTTCCCTTTTTCATTAATGCCGGGGACATTCTTCAAATTGATACAAGAACAGGGCAGTACCTGAAAAGAGCATAAAGCGGCTTAAGATGTTTAAGACCCCCAGACAAGTAAATTTCATATAAAGACTCGCTAACCGAAATAAATCCCTGTCAAGGACCAATTCAGATTTGGTCCTTTTTTTTGCGTTAAAAACATATAGGTCTAAAATACCCTCCGATCCCATATTTATGAAATATAAGAAGGGGGGACAAACAGGTGAGCCGCGTATTTTACTCTTCAGACAGTTGCCGGGTTTTTATAAACCCCTCCCCCTGGCAGGAAATCATACCGGTACTGCCGGCCAGTATACGCAGCATGATTACCGGCCTGCCTTTGAATATTCTTGAAAAACTTGAAGAAATACGCCTCCGGCAGAACAGGCCTTTAATCCTGGGTTTGGCTGATGGGGATATTCTCCTTGATAATAGCGGAAAGCCCGCAGCTGCCCCCCGTGATTGTTATTTAGTTACGGCTGATGATATACAGCGGGTTACCCAGTTAATCAGCGGCTGTTCTTTATATGCTTTTGAGGAAGAACTGAAGAACGGTTTTATAACTTTGCCCGGTGGACACAGGGTTGGTTTAACAGGAAAAACAGTCCTTGAAAACGGACGGGTCAGGACACTCAAATACATCTCCGGACTTAATATAAGGATCTCCCGGGAGGTCAAGGGCGCCGCCTCTCCTCTGCTTCCTTTTATAATTGATCAGAAATCCGGAAGCGTCCTCAACACCCTTATTTTTTCCCCGCCCCGCTGCGGGAAAACCACCATATTAAGGGATGTCATCAGGCAATTAAGCAACGGCATCCCCGAACTGAATTTCAGGGGAGCAGTAATCGGCGTGGTTGATGAACGATCCGAACTGGCGGGCTGCTTCCAGGGTGTGCCCCAGCGGGAAGTGGGAATCCGCACGGATATCCTGGACGGATGCCGCAAGGCGGAAGGAATGTTCATGCTCCTGCGCTCCATGGCGCCGCGTGTAATTGCTACGGATGAGATTGGTACGGACGAGGACTTTGCCGCTTTGGAAGGAGTCTTTAACGCCGGAGTAAAAGTGCTTACAACCGTTCACGCGGCTTCTTTTGCGGAACTCAACCAGAGGCCGGCCCTGCGCAATCTCCTGAATATGAAAGTAATCGCACGTTTTGTCTTATTGGGCCGTTCAAAAAATGTTGGAACTATAGAGGAAATTATCGACGGCAGAACGATGCTTCCGCTGCCCGCAAAAGAGGTGGAACAATGCTTAAAACTATTGCCTGCCTTGTAATTGTTTCGGCCGGCGGCATCTGCGGAATGTTGGTTGCCAGGAGTTATTCCTTAAGACCGGTCGAACTGCGTTCTTTAAAATCAGCCCTGCAGATGCTGGAAACAGAGATTACCTATGCCGCTACGCCTTTAGCCGAAGCGCTCGGCCTGGTTGCGTCCAGGACGGATTACCGGCTGGCGCCTTTATTTGAGGAAACCCGCAAGGAATTATTATCCATGTCGGGATGTACGGCAAGGGAGGCATGGGAAAAGGCGCTTTTGGAATTTTATCCCCATTCGTCTCTGATTGGCTGTGATATGGCCATCCTGCGCAGCCTTGGCGGAGCCCTCGGAATTTCAGACAGTTCCGGGCAGAGCAAACACCTCAGTCTGGCCATGGAACAAATTGAAGCAGAGCTGAAAAAGGCCGAAATCAGCGCCCTGCAGCATGTTAAATTATGGAATTACATTGGCTTCCTGGGAGGCCTGGTGATAGTACTTATCTTTTATTAGGAGGGGATTTAAATGACAGGGTTTGATATCAACATCGTTTTTAAAATCGTTGGCATAGGAATCTTGGTCGCTGCAGCCCAGTATGTCCTCAAATGTTCTAACAAGGAAGAATACGCCTTAATTGCAACGCTTGCAGGCCTGGGCATCGTCCTGTTCTGGGTAGTTCAGCTCCTGGGAGTTTTCTTCGAACAGGTAAAATCGGTTTTTAAACTTTTTTAGCCTCAAGGAGAGGAACACCTTGGAAATTATGCAGATTGTGGGGATTGGAATAGTTGCGGCAGTTCTGGCGGTTACCATCCGTCAGAGCAAGCCGGAGATTGCCATCGGCTTGAGCATCGCCACCGGAATCATCATCTTTCTGACGGTTATCGGAAAGATTGGGTCCGTCATTGACGTTCTCAGGGAACTATCCAACCGGGCAAATTTAAGCACAGTTTATCTGGCAACCATTTTAAAGATCATCGCGATTGCCTATATAGCGGATTTTGGCTCGCAGATTTGCAGGGACGCCGGCGAGGGAGCGCTTGCGGTTAAAATAGAGTTCGCCGCCAAAATACTTGTGCTCATTTTAGCCGTGCCTATTGTAGCGGCAGTTTTACAGGCATTATTAAAATTAGTCCCTTAGAGGTGAAGACGGTTGAACTTTACAAAGCTTTCAGCGCTCTTGCTTTTATTCTTTTTCTATCTGCTGCCCGTTCCGTTAGCTTATGCGTTCGACCAGACTGCCACAGTTGGTCAAGAAGGAAGCATTCTTCAAGGACCGGCCAATATTGCTGAAAGCAATCAGCAGGAATCCGAGCTTAACCTTCGTGAGGTAGAAAAATATATTGACCGGGTTGATACGGATATAAAGTCTGCTGTTCCGGGTTTAAGCTTTAAAGACATGTTTTTTAAAATTATCAGAGGCGATGTTTCGTGGAAACCTGCTGAGGTTTTCAACAATCTGTTGAAATACCTGTTTAAAGAAATCGTAGCCAATACTTCATTGCTCGGCAGGCTGATTGTCTTAACAATGATCTGCGCCGTGCTGCATAACCTGACCAGCGCTTTCGACAGGGGAACTACCGGGCAGTTAAGCTACCTTGTTGTTTATCTGGTGCTGTCAACTATTGCAATCGGCTCCTTCGCCCTGGCTATAAACACAGGCAGGGAACTGATCGACCGGATGGTTTCCTTTATGCAGGCAATTATGCCTCTTCTGCTTACGCTGCTTGTTGCTATGGGAGGAGTAGCTTCAGCGGCAATTTTCCACCCGGTAATTCTAATCAGCCTGACCGTCATTGGGACCTTGACCAAGAATGTTGTGCTGCCTTTGATTTTTTTCAGCGCAGTTTTGGGAATTGTGGATAATCTTTCCGCTAATTTTAAAGTCTCCCGGCTGGCCAGCCTTTTAAAAACTGTGGCCATGGGCCTGTTGGGGATATTCAGCACGATTTTTCTGGGAGTTCTGGCCATACAGGGCGTAGCCGGAGCAGTTGGCGACGGGGTAACCTTAAGAACGGCCAAATTTGCTATAGATGCTTTCATACCTGTTGTCGGGGGTATGTTCTCAGACGCCCTGGAGTCCGTCGTAAGTTCCTCGCTATTGATTAAAAATGCTGCAGGAATAGCCGGGATGATCTCAATCTTCCTGATTATGGGCCTGCCGATGCTTAAAATCATCAGCCTGTCCTTCATCTACAAGCTGGCCGGGGCGCTGGTGCAACCCGTAGCGGAGGGGCAGGTGGTGAACTGCCTAAATGAGATGGGTTCAAGCCTGCTCCTGGTTTTTGCCGCTGTCGGCGTCGTTGGCCTGCTGTTCTTTTTCTCTATTACCATACTTATCGGCGTCGGCAACATGACGGTTATGCTGCGCTGAAAAATAATCTTAAGCCAGGGATGAAATAATGGAATCTATCCGTTTGCTTGTTCAAAATTTAATCGTGATAATTATGCTTGCTGTTTTCCTAGAAATGTTTCTCCCCCAAAGCGATCTTAGACGATATATCAGGCTCGTCATGGGCCTTCTGATTATCGTGGCTGTGCTTCAGGCGGTTAGCAGCCTGGCCAATAGCAATTGGCAGCAGTCGCTGCCCGAACAAGCCATCGATGCGGAGAATCTGGAATTCCCCAGCTTAGGAGAAATTACGGCGGCGGGTGAGAATCTTAACAAAGATCAAAGCGAACAAGCCCAGGAGAGATACCGTAAGTCGCTTGCCCGCCAGGTAAGCGCACTGGTTGGTATCAGATCGGACATTGAAGTTGTTTCTGCACAGGTCCAAATATATGATGAACCTGACAGCCCAAAACTAGGGCAGATAAAAAAGATAATCCTGCGACTTAAGAACAATGACTCCTCTACGGAAGTCAAAAATAAATCTATTGTCAGGCCTGTTGAAATAAAAACCGGGGAAAATGCCCCTGATTCAGGAACTGATGATACAAATGATCAAAAAAAAGGATCGCAAATTTCAATCCAGACAAAAGACAAGCTGGTAAAAATACTGACAGACTTCTACAGCCTTTCACCTGAGCAGATAATTATTTTGGAAGAATGAAAAACAAGCGAACATGAACACACGCAGACAGTGACCTCCCTAATGTAAAGTAGTTTTCAGAGGAGGAGGAGGAGGATTTAAGCTATGACAGGTTTTAAAGAATACCTGAACAACATTTTCGGATCATTAAAAAGCGGGGACTACCCTCCTAAATTACAGAAACAAAAAATTATTTGGCTGACTTTAATAATTGCTTTTGCAATCCTTCTTTTAATTATCGGAAATAACGGCAAGACAGACAAAACACCCGGAAAAGCAGCTGAAAACACTGATCATCAGGTTCTTCAAACCAATGACCGTTCTGTTATAGAAAGTGAAGAGAAAACACTGGCCGCCGATTTGAAAAATATCTTAAAAGAAATTGAAGGAGTTGGGGACCTTGACGTAACTGTAAGATTAGCCTCCTCTGAGCATGACAAATATGCAGTCAACACAAACAGTAGTAAAAAAACGACCGAAGAGAAAGATCAGGTTGGAGGTGTCAGGTCTATAACCGAATATACCGATAGCGGACAGCTCGTCTTTACCAGAAACGGCCAGGAAGAAACTGCAGTAGTTGAACAAACAGGCTCATCAAAAGTGGCGGGCGTCCTGGTAGTTGCCCAGGGCGCAAAAAATTCCGAAATAAAAGCCCGGCTATTCGAAGCCGTCCAGGTTGCCCTGGGAATAGAACCGCAGAAAGTGCTTGTGCTGCCCAAATCATAATCAAGGAGGCGAAAAAAATGTACTCACTGGTGATTAACAAGAAAACAATCTACATAATCGCAGCGCTTATATTAGGGATATGCCTGCTGGCGGCATGCTGTCTTAACCTGCCGGGTAAACTTGCTAAAATGGGACAGCCTGAAAATACAGTTCCTCAGGCCGACGTTGCCAGTAAGGAAACAAACGTTGCAGGCGAGCCATTAGTCTTAAACGCTGACCAATTTCAAGCCACCTCAAACGACAGCAGTTCGGAGTTTTTTATTGAGTATCGTTTGGACAGAGAACGCACAAACGGCAGACAGATTGAACTGCTGCATGATATTATCGACAACCCTTCGTCAAGTTCCCAGACACGGCAGGAGGCTCAGGAAAAACTCCTCTTTTTAAGTGAAAAACTGGCCAGAGAAAGCGAACTTGAGCACCTGATCAGCGCCCGCGGATTCCGTGACAGCACAGTCTGTCTTAAAGGAAATAATAAGATTACTATAATAGTACAGGCTGCTTCGCTATCACCTCAGGACGAAGAGGGAATCCGTCAGTTAGTTACCTGGGGTACCGGAGTGGAGGGACAGAATATTATCATCCTTGCCAAAGATTAAACCCTGACACAAATGGTTGCGCGGATCTGCTATCTTTGTTATAATTAATATGTCCTTTTTTGGGAGGATTGGGCTAAATTTTTTCTAAGGAGGCAAAAATAATGGAAGATATTGTTGTCAGGGAGGAACAGACAAGCATCGGTTCTATCCGGATCGCCGACGAAGTTGTTAGAATAATTGCCGGCCTTGCCGCAACTGAAGTGCAGGGAGTTGCCGGTATGAGCGGGGGCTTGGCCGGCGGTATTGCCGAAATCCTGGGACGCAAAAACCTTTCTAAAGGTGTAAAGGTTGAAGTCGGAGAGAAGGAAGCGGCGGTAGATATTTATGTCATAGTTGATTATGGCGCAAAGATACCGGACATTGCATCAGAAATTCAGCAAAAAGTAAAAAAAGCAGTTAACGATATGACCGGCTTGAATGTAATAGAAGTGAATGTTCATATACAGGGAGTTTCGTTCAGCAATTCGGACAAGGAAGACGAACTGCGGACAAAATAGGGAGGCTTATTAAATTGCGGCCTTTCGACCGCTTTCTGCTGTTTTTGTATACTTTTATTCTGACAGCTATATTTTTGGCTGCGGTTCCTTTCTTTGCCGGTTGGCTGCAGATTAGCCAAAATCAGCCCCGGTTATTGCAGTCAGTTCAACAGCCGGCAGTAATCATTTTACTGCTGGGCTTGTTTATCATTGCCGGAATTCGCCTCCTGTGGGTTAATATAAAACCAGCCCGGGAACAGGCTGTCGTCTATGAAAGCAAACTTGGAAATGTACATATTGCACTGGGTGCGATAGAGAGTCTCGCAGAAAAAGTTGTCTCACAGAACAACGGCATCCGCGAGGTTAAAGCACAGGTTTTTAACCGGCCTCAGGGAATTGGAATACGGATTAAAGCTGCAGTGACACCTGACATAAGTATTCCGGAAGTGTCCGACACCGTCCAGGAACAGGTAAAGGAAAGGGTTCTTTCTGTAACAGGAATCACTGTACAGCAGGTCGAATTTCTAGTTCACAGTATTTCAGCCGGTAAACTGCGTGTAGAGTGATTGATTTATTTTTATTTAAGGGGCGCCGATAATGAATCTGGCCGATATTATTGATTTCCTAAGCAGACACCGCGGCAAGGCAACAGGGATTGTTATAGGACTGATCTTTGGCTGGCTGGTAATCAAATACGGAATTATAAAGTCTATTTTTGTGGCAATCTGCATGGGGATTGGCTACTATGTAGGAAAGCGCCTTGATGAAAACCTGGGAATAAGAGATATCTTTTACAGTATATTCCGTAAAGATTAAACAAGGGAGCTGCAGATGAAGAGAAGGCAGGCCAGAGAACTCGCTTTACAGATCCTATTTCAAATTGACCTGGGCCAGGCGTCTCCCGAAACAGCTTTTCAATACACTATCCAGGGGAAGAATCTTAATCAGGAAAGCATAGAATTCATCCGCAGAATTGTCTTCGGAACACTTCAAAACATAAAAAACCTCGATAAAGCAATAGCCAGTGTCAGCCGCGATTGGGATTTAGGGCGTATGGCCACAGTGGATCGCAATATAATGCGCATGGCCCTTTTTGAAATATTCTACTGCGAAGATATCCCCGGAAGCGTATCCCTTAACGAGGCAATTGAACTGGCCAAAATTTTTGGTACGGACGACTCCGGCAGGTTTGTAAACGGAGTCCTGGGCAAGATAGTCGAATCCCCGTGCGAATATTTAACCTGTACATAAATAACTTGGCATAAATTATAATAAAAAATAAAAGGGAATGGAGAGAAGAAATTTATGTCCAAGATACTGGACAAGCGGGTTCTTTCACCAGTTATTAAACTTATGGTAGTCGAAGCGCCTGAAATAGCCAAAAAATGCCTGCCAGGACAGTTCATTATCCTGCGTATCGGCGAAGAGAGTGAACGTATTCCTTTAACTATTGCCGATTTCAGCCGTGAAAACGGGACCATCACGCTTGTCTTTCAGGAAGTGGGGAAGACTACAAAGCAAATGGGTATGCTCGAAATAGGGGATCCGATCAGGGACCTTGCAGGACCTCTGGGATTACCCTCGCATGTGGAGAATTTCGGCGCCGTAGTATGTGTCGGTGGAGGAGTAGGCGTGGCCCCTGTATTTCCAATTACCCGCGCCCTCAAAGAAGCTGGAAACCATGTCATAGGAATTATCGGAGCAAGGAACAAGGAGCTCTTATTCTGGGAGGACAAGATGCGGGAAGCGTCATCAGAGCTTTACATTACTACTGATGACGGCTCCTATGTAAGGAAAGGTTTTGTTTCCGATGTTTTAAAGGAGATCATCGAAGACAGGGGAAAAGACAATATAGCCATGGTCCTTGCTATAGGGCCGCAGCCGATGATGAGAGTATGCTGCCGTTTAACCGAGGAATACGGGATTAAAACCATCGTTAGCCTGAATTCTCTCATGGTTGACGGTACAGGCATGTGCGGTTGCTGCAGGGTAACCGTCGGCGGAAAAACAAAGTTTGTCTGCGTGGACGGCCCGGAATTCGACGGTCACCAGGTTGATTTTAACGAACTTGCCCTCAGGTCCGCTTTCTTCCAAAACGAAGAACGGGCAGCAATGGAACGTTTTTCAGCACATTGTAATTGCGGAGGTGCTCAATAATGGATTCCGAACAGAAAGCAGTCAAACAGAAAAAAGAGATCGTCCCTAAAAAGCATCCTATGCCCTCACAGGACGCCGCCGCCCGCGTAAAAAATTTCAGTGAAGTAGCAACCGGATATACAACAGAAATGGCCATTGCCGAAGCAAAAAGGTGCATCCAGTGCAAAAAACCTTTCTGCCGGGAAGGCTGCCCGGTAGACGTGGACATACCCGGTTTCATAAAGCTCGTCTCCGAAGGAGACTTTGCCGGGGGAATCAGAGTAATCAAGGAAAAAAACGCCCTGCCGGCAATCTGCGGGCGTGTCTGCCCCCAGGAAAACCAGTGCGAACAAGTCTGTACAATGGGTAAGAAACACGAGCCGGTGGCAATTGGCAGACTGGAAAGATTCTGCGCCGATTGGGAACTTGCCGGGGAAGTAACTCCACCCAAAGTTGAACAGCCCACCGGATTTAAGGTAGCTGTTGTGGGTTCCGGCCCGGGAGGTCTGACCTGCGCCGCGGATCTTGCCAAACTAGGGCATCAGGTTACTATTTTCGAAGCCCTGCACGTACCCGGCGGGGTGCTTATGTACGGCATCCCCGAGTTCAGGCTGCCCAAGAAAGTCGTTCAGACAGAAATTCAAAACCTTAAAAAGATTGGTGTAGATGTAAAAGTCAACTCCGTCGTCGGCAAGTTCGCCACCATAGATGAGCTTCTCGACGAAGGAGGTTTTAATGCGATATACATCGGTACAGGAGCAGGGCTACCGTACTTCATGGACATCCCGGGTGAAAATTCCTGTGGGGTGTACTCGGCCAACGAATTTCTTACCAGGGTAAACCTGATGAAAGCATACCTGTTCCCCGATTGGGACACACCTGTTAAGATAGGCAAGAAGGTTGCCGTTTTAGGCGGCGGAAACGTTGCCATGGACTCGGCCCGTACAGCACTTCGCCTTGGTGCGGAAGAATCCTGGATAGTATACAGGCGGTCTGAGAAAGAACTTCCTGCCCGGCATGAAGAAGTAGAACACGCAATTGAAGAGGGCGTCAAATTTGCCTTCCTAACCAGTCCGGTTAAAATAATAGCTGATGAAAAAGGCATTGTTAAAAGCATGGAATGCTTGAGGTATGAGCTTGGAGAACCTGACGCTTCAGGCAGACGAAGCCCTGTCCCCATCCCGGGTTCAGAATTTATCATGGACGTGGATACTGTTGTTGTAGCCATAGGTCAGGGGCCAAACCCGCTTGTCCCAAGGACTACCAAGGGACTGGAAGTTACCAAAAGGGGCAACATTGTAGCTGAGCTGCAGACAGGCGCCACATCAAAACAGGGTGTTTACGCAGGCGGTGATGTAGTCACCGGCGCCGCAACAGTTATTCTTGCGATGGGCGCAGGCCGCGTCGCAGCCAGATCCATCCATGAATTTTTAACTAATAAAAATTAGTACCAGGCTTGAAGAGGCCGCCAGAATGAAAATACTTTCAGTTTCGGAAGTAAACGCACATATTAAAGAAATTATGGATAATGACCTTTTACTCCTAAACTTTTGGGTAAAAGGAGAAATATCGAACTGCAAGCAGGCAGGCAGCGGACATCTTTACTTTACACTCAAGGACGAACAAAGCACAATCAGGTCCGTCATGTTTCGATCCAGATCTAAAAACCTTCCTTTCCGGCTTGAGAACGGGTTTTCCGTAAGGGCCCGCGGTTATGTGACAGTATACGAGCGTGATGGGATTTACCAATTATATGTTGAAGAAATGGAACCTGACGGGACAGGCTCCCTCTATCAGGCTTTCGAACTTCTGAAAAAGAGATTACAGGCAGAAGGCTTTTTTGACAGCGAAAAAAAGAAAAGACTCCCTCTTTTACCCAAGAGGATTGGGATTGTCACTTCTCCAACCGGCGCTGTAATCCGCGACATGGTTGACATTATCGGGCGGCGCTGGCCTGGAATGTGTATTGTATTTGCACCTGCAGCAGTCCAGGGAGATACTGCCGGCTATGAAATAGCGAGATCAATTGAGCTTTTAAACAAAATTGATTTAATAGACGTAATCATAATCGGCAGGGGCGGGGGGTCAATTGAAGAATTGTGGGCATTTAATACGGAAATAGTGGCCCGCAGTATTTTTAATTCAAGGATACCTGTTGTTTCCGCCGTTGGACATGAAACTGATTTCACAATAGCTGACTTTGTTGCCGATGTACGCGCTGCTACGCCGTCCGCTGCAGCAGAACTCGTAGTGCCGGTAAAACAGGAAATGCTGAAATTAACCCGGAATTTAAAAGACAGGCTTTTCCAGGAGACGCAAACCCATTTAAACAGGTGTATGCAGCGCCTGGAAGCCTGCCTGGATCGTCCGGTTTTACGCCGGCCCGTACATGAAATATGTACCAGCAAGGAGCAGCAGCTGGATTTTATTTCACAAAAGTTGCTGCAGGCTGCAGACCGTTTACTTGAACAAAACCGGAACAGGCTCGCTGTTCAGGTAAACTGCCTGGAAACATTAAGCCCTCTGGCAACCCTGGCAAGGGGTTACAGTATTTGCAGCCGGGCAGATTCACACCAGATAATCCACAACGCAGAAGAAACAGCGGAAGGAGAGCTTGTCCGGGTGGAACTTTTTAAAGGAAGGCTGCTCTGCCTGGTAGAAGATACAATACCTGAATAAAAGCAAAACACAGGGGGACGGTTCTCCTGTGTCAATCAGTGTGAAACACAGGGTGTGAAACACAGGGGACGCATGAAACACAGGACGAAACACAGGGGGACGGTTCTCCTGCGTGAAACACAGGGGGACGGTTCTCCTGTGTCAATCAGCAAGCGCATTGAAGAGATAGTATCATCTATTGATTTTTAAAAAAGGGAAACATAGATAAAAAGAATATAAATAGACACCCATGCTGCTAATGCAGCGCCATCAGAAAGATGAAGAATCATCAACAACGGGAGGTCAATGCCTTAAGTGCGATTTTTGAGCCTTTATTCAAAGAACGAGAGAACCCGATGATAAGCGAGGTTACTGTTTGAGGCGCATAGCGCCGAGTTTAACCGAGCCCGAGGGTGAACGAGTTCGTACAAGTATAAGAGGCGATATGAGTACGTAGGCAGTTGACCTGCCTAAGAGATAGGTTAATTTTCAGGATAGACACAGAACAGTGGTCTCGAACCGTCCCCCTATGTTAATCCCAGGATAGACACAGAAGAACCGTCCCCCTGTGTTCCCCTGTGTTAATAAGATGAAGGAAGAATTATAATGACTGCAAAAATTATTAACGGAACCGAGATGGCTTTGACTATCGGCGAGGAACTCAAGGAGGAAGTTAAATTCCTGAAGGAGCGCCATGGGATCACACCTGGCTTGGTAACCATTCTTGTGGGCAACGATCCCGCATCTGTAAGTTATGTCAAGGGAAAACAGACTAACGCCAAAGAACTTGGTTTTCATTCCATTCAAGACAATCAACCGTCTGATATAAGCGAGGAACAGCTTATTTCTCTGATCGACAAGTACAATAGGGACCCGCTGATTCATGGCATACTGGTACAGTTGCCCCTGCCGGGACAGCTCAACGAAAATAGGGTAATTTATGCTATCGACCCTGATAAAGACGTAGACGCTCTTCACCCGGTAAATGCCGGCAGGCTGATGGTTGGAGAAGCTTACTTTTATCCCTGCACACCTTACGGCATCCACCAAATGCTGATCAGATCCGGCATTAGTTTAGACGGAGCCGAAGTAGTTGTATTGGGCAGAAGCAACCTTGTCGGCAAACCAATTTCCATGATCCTGGTCCAGAAACAAAGCAATGCCAACGCGACAGTCACCATGTGCCATACGGGCACGAAAAACCTCGCCGGACATACAAAAAGGGCTGATATTCTAATCGTTGCCGCAGGCCGCCCCAAAACTGTTACTGCAGATATGGTTAAAGAGGGATCCGTAATCATCGATGTCGGGGTAAACAGGATAGGCATGACCCCTCAGGGAAAAGCGATCCTTTGCGGAGATGTTGATTTTGAAACTGTCAAGGGAAAAGCCGGCCTGATCACACCGGTTCCAGGCGGTGTCGGTCCGATGACAAGAATGATGCTCATGTTAAACGTAATTAAGGCGGCAAAAGTCAATACAGATAAAAACTCCCTTTAACAGCCGTTTTGTCTATTAAACGGCAACTACAGACTTTGAAGGTTAAACCCACCCACAGAACCGGGCGGGTTTTCATTTTTTATCGCTATTTCTTCCTTTCTGACTTGACCATAAGTTAAAGAAAGGTTTATACTTAAAAAAAGAATCCTTGTTAGGTGAGGCTTCTACATAGAACATACGCCACTGCCCGGAAATGTCGAGAGACACCAATGGGATAACAGGTTTTGTCGGATTAAGGCTTTACCTAGTGTGGCTGGGGTAATTTACCCCTAGCTGTGTATGTGCCAAAACTCAAACGACGGGGAAGACAAACTAAAAACAATTATTTTTTGTTTTCAAATAAACTTCCCGTTATTGGGAAGTTTATTTTTATATTGATTGGTCCGGGGGAATCAAGATGGCACAGGTAGACGTTTTGGGCGAATTCTTTTTCAGCCGTGTGGTTGGAATGCCGATTATCGACGCTGAAGGGAAAAAAGTAGGCCGCATAAAAGATATGGCTATCCGTTGGGACAGTATCTGCCCGCGTGTAACAGGAATCAAGTATGCAAAGGGTGTCCAGAGCCATATTGATATAAACCAGATTGAAAGCTGGGACGAAAGCGGCCTCAAATTAAAGAGTAAATTCAGCGCAGAAAACCTTACTTTGCTTAAGAATGACGAAATATACGTCAGCAAGTGGCTGATGGATAAGCAGGTCATCGATTTAAAAGGATCCAAGCTCGTACGCGTAAACGACATTAAGATTTCCTGGGTGAAACACGGGGAGACTGTAGATATAATTCTGGTGTCTTTTGACATTGGTTTACGGGGCTTGCTGCGCAGAGTTGGCATGGAGTTTATTGCAAAAGAAAAGGAAAGCAACTTTATCGGCTGGCAGTTCGTCAAACCCCTGGAAAGCAAGACAGCCAGCTTAAGACTAAGTCAGGAACAAGATCACCTAAAAAGAATGCACCCTGCCGACATCGCGGATATTATAGAGGATCTTGACCATCATGAACGCACCGACTTCCTGGATAACCTGGATAACCAGACAGCGGCTGAAGCTTTAGCGGAAGTTGATCTCGAAACCCAGGTGAAAATCATTGAACAAATGGACATCGAGAGAGCTTCCGACATTCTTGAAGAAATGCCTCCGGATGAAGCGGCTGATATACTTGGCGAATTGACCGAACAAAAGTCCAGCGAGCTTTTAAACCTGATGGAACCTGAAGAAGCCAGGGACGTACGCGAACTGATGAGTTATCCGGAGGATACGGCAGGCGCCCTGATGACTACAGAATATATCGCCTTCCCGATTGGAATGACTGCAGAAGAAACAATCAACCGTTTACGTGAACTGGCGCCGTCTGCTGAAACAATCTATTACCTGTACGTTATTGGTGAAGAAAATGAGTCACTGCTTGGAGTACTCTCTTTGAGAGACCTGATTGTTGCACAGCCGAACGCAGTTATCGGGGATCTGATGAACACAAGGATAATATCAGTCAACCATCATGACGACAATAGAAAAGTTCTTGAGGTTGTGAGCAAATACAACCTCTTAGCGGTTCCGGTTGTAGATGATCAAAATATACTGCAGGGCATAATTACAGTGGATGATGTAATCGAAACTCTGATACCAAACCGCAGTGACTTAAAAACATTCTCGTGGTTCATGCCGCCGAGGAGACCCGGCCGGGGGTAAGTTGATGAAACTAAAACGAAGCAGCTTTTTACGCAATCTGTTTATATTTATTGCAGTACTTGGACCCGGGATTGTCACATCCAATGTTGATAACGACGCAGGCGGAATTACTACTTATTCGATAGCCGGGGCTGATTTTGGATACAGTCTGCTGTGGGTTTTTATCCCTATAACCATTGCCCTGATTGTTGTTCAGGAGATGTGCGCCCGGATGGGAGCAGTTACAGGCAAAGGGCTTGCCGATCTAATCAGGGAACGCTATGGTATACGGATCATCTTATTCGTCATGATTGGCCTTATTTTTACCAACCTCGGCAACACAGTCGCTGAATTTGCCGGAATAGCGGCCAGTACGGAGCTCTTCGGTCTGAGCAAATACATTTCCATACCCATTGGAGCGCTATTAGTCTGGGGTATTGTTCTGAAAGGATCATACAAAACTGTTGAGAGGGTTTTTCTGTTCGCTTCTGTCTTATTTCTAAGCTATATTATATCTGGAGCATTGGCGAAACCAGACTGGGGCGCCGTACTCGAAGGAGCAGTGAAACCAACTTTTAGCCTGCAAAGCGGCTACCTAAGCATGATAATCGGACTGGTCGGAACAACAATAGCCCCCTGGATGCAGTTTTACATCCAATCAACGGTCGTTGAAAAGGGCATAACAGCACAAAGATACGCCTATTCCAGACTGGATGTTATAGTAGGCAGTTTTATGGCTGTTTTAGTCGCAATTTTCATCGTAGTTGCTTGTTCAGCCACACTTTTTACACACGGTGTTCATGTCGAAACGGCCAAAGACGCGGCACAGGCCCTTGCCCCCCTGGCAGGGAAATGGGCTTCAATACTATTTGCGCTCGGGCTTTTAAACGCCTCGCTTTTTGCTGCTTCAATACTGCCGTTATCAACCTCGTATTATGTTTGCGAAGCTTTCGGATTTGAAGCCGGAATTGATAAATCGTGGTCTGAAGCGCCTGTTTTTTATTCATTGTATACTATTTTTATAGTCATCGGCGCCAGCATAATTTTAATTCCGAAAATCTCACTTATCCTGGTAATGCTGTGGTCTCAGATAATCAACGGGATTCTGCTGCCCTTTATCTTGATTTTCATGCTGCAGCTGGTCAATAACACTGATTTAATGGGCAAATATGTTAATTCCCGGATCTATAACATTATTGCCTGGGCGACAATAGCAGTTATGATCGGCCTTACGGTTCTTCTAGCGCTGACTTCCGTTTTCCCAAATATGCTCTCCTAATAGGAAATGGGGTC
This sequence comes from Desulfotomaculum sp., assembly GCA_003513005.1. Lineage (NCBI taxonomy): Bacteria > Bacillati > Bacillota > Clostridia > Eubacteriales > Desulfotomaculaceae > Desulfotomaculum > Desulfotomaculum sp. The sequence goes on along the minus strand of DOTD01000072.1, from coordinate 37,730 downwards.
AGGCTTGACTTATTATAAAAATTGACTTATTGGGAAACCATTAAACTCCATCCATTTTTCTACCTGAAATTTTTAATGATAAATCTTCTTAAGCGTGCTTATTTCAGTGGCGCTGTTTTGCGTAACTTCATACTGCAAATCAGTTAACTTTCTTTTTAGAAACTCCTTTTTTGTCTCTTCTTTCCAGTGTTCTTTGATAAACCTGTCCCGCCCGGAGGCGATATGGTAAGAAGCATATTTTAGGGGTTCCTTCAAATAGTAGTCCTGGTACCATTCTTCAGCCTTGTAGAAATCAGCTGCGGAAATGATATTTGTTGCGATTGGACCATCGAACCTGCCGCTTTCAGCAAGTGCCTTTTTAAATTCTTCAGCCTTTTTCCTTTGTTCCTCGCTGTGATAAAAAATAGCGGTCCGGTATGATTGGCCGCGATCGTAAAACTGGCCGCATCCTCAAAAGATATGGAGGGTCTCAGCCGTTTTAAAACAGCCTGCGCCTCTTCTTCTTTCATCTTGCCTTTTTTTACATTCCGGTCTAAATTTTTAGCAATTACAGAAAGACCTTTTTCCAACAGTTCAGCCGTTAGATCGTTTACAATTACATCAAATCCTGCCTGGGCCGCCACCTGGGCAATTCCGCCGCCCATCTGTCCGGCTCCTATAACCATGATTTTTTTTATCTCCATGTTCTGTTTACCCCGTTTATTTTTTTAGTCTACTTTTATTAACATGGCGTCACCCTGGGCTGCGCCGCTGCATATCCCGCAGATTCCGATTCCGCCGCCGCGCCGTCTTAACTCGTAAGCCATCGTCATGGCTATCCGCGCCCCGGTTGCCCCTATCGGGTGGCCGAATGCTATAGCTCCCCCATTTACATTTACACGGTTTCGCATATCCGAATCCGACATCCCCAAGATTTTTTTGCCGCTCACCATAGCTACGGCCGCAAAAGCTTCGTTAATCTCAATAAGCTTCATATCGTTAAGGGAATATCCTGTCCGGTTCAAAAGCTTCTTTATAGAAAGTCCGGGGACAGTGGCAATATATTTAGGGTCCTGAGAGACCTCAGCATATCCCAAAATTGTACACAGGGGTTTAATCCCCAACTGAGCAGCCTTTTCACGGGTCATGAGCACAGCGACGCCTGCTCCATCGTTAATCCCCGGCGCGTTGCCGGCTGTAACTGTCCCTTCGGGATCAAAAACAGGAGGAAGCTTGGCAAGCGCTTCCAAGGTTGTATCAGCCCTTGGCCCCTCATCTGTATCAAATAAAACTGCCTTACCCTTTTTCCCGTTTAACTCCACGGGCTTAATTTCATCTTTTAAAGCACCGTTTGCAATAGCCCTATTGGCCATTGTCTGGGAATAAAAAGCCCACTCATCCTGTTCCTCGCGGGTAATTCCAAACTCCCGGGAAACAACTGAACCGTGGACAGCCATATGCCGGTCGTAAAAAGAGCACCATAAACCGTCCACAATCATCAGATCGATAACATCCTTGCTGGGAACGCCCATTTTCACTCCCCACCGCATGTCGGGAAGGCCATAGGGCACGCTGGACATGCTTTCCATTCCCCCGGCAACACATATGTCGGCCCTGCCGGTCTGGATCATTTGAACTGCCAGGTCAATGGCTTTAATACCTGAGGAGCATACCTTGTTTATGGTTATTGATGGCGTTAACGCAGGTATGCCGGCCTTAATTGACGCCTGCCGGCTGGGTGCCTGGCCGCAGCCTGCTGTAAGAACCTGCCCCATAAAAACATAGTCGACTTTCTCAGGCTCTACACCTGCTCTGGCTAAAGCCTCTTTAATGACCAGGGCTCCGAGTTCAGTCGCTGTAAGCTGTTTAAGAGCGCCCCCGAACTTGCCGATCGGCGTTCTGCAAGCGCTTACGATTACAACTTCGTTAAACTTAATCACCTCATTTTTTTCCTTAAATTATATGACCCCTGTCAGAATTTTATTTGGTAAACTTTTCTATAAGCTCACTAGAAGATATTATATCAGTCCAGCCTTAAACAGGCTAACCTGCTCTAATAGCCGCATCAAAAGCAATAGCTGGACAAAGAGGCTTATTCTTTAGATTTTTAAGATTTTTCATAACTTAAGCCAAAAAATGGACTATAATAGCAATATTTACAGGAACAAGGAGTAAATGCAGAATTGATGCAATATTTATTTGTTACTGCTTTGGAAATATACTTGCATTAGGGAGGTCAACTGCCTGCGTGCTCATGTTCGCCTTTAGTAAAACAGTACAATTTATCTTAAAAATACCTGCTGAAGCCATTTTTAAGCCTATCTCTTGTGCCCCGTCAACAATTCTCTCAATAACTTCCTTAGTCCAACTTTCGATTTATAATCCCAGAATCCTTGTTACTCCAGCATTCCTTAATTTATTTTGGTCACTACAACCTTGATCCGGCTAATTGATGCCTCCTTTTAAGGGGGTCTTTTACCCCAAGAAGACGATAGATTTTCAAGTGCTCCTTTTCCGGCATACCGGAAACCCGGAGATGATGAATTTTATTGTCCGCGTCGGTAAAGATCACTGTGTTTCGCTGATGGGTTGACAATTGTTCTCTAAGCGTTGACCAGCGGCGGTGATCATTATGGCTGCGCAAAGCGTGCTCAATACTGACCAGGAGGTGGTAAGCCAAAACCGAAATAAGTAAATTCGCTTTTGTCCGTTCAGCAATTTGATGATAAACCGGACGCACTCCGAGATCTGTTTTTAGAAACCGGAATGCTCCTTCTACCCTGGACAGGGTCATGTGAGATTCCCATATTTCTTTTGCCGTTAGCTCCTGGTGGCTGGTTTCAATCACGTAACACCCGTTTAAATCAGCAACTGATTTTTGGAGACTGGTGAGCGCTTCTAAAAAACGATTTTCCTGGAGTGTACTGATGGTCCGTTCTTTGTATAGAGCAAGTCGGCAATCTCATAAAAAGCGTCTTTGCCGGCATTTGTCAAATCAACCGGCAGCATTTCCGCCAGGGCTGTCCCCTGGCTCAGCCACTGCCTGGTCCGGAGTTCACTGGCAGGGGCTATAAGTCTGCCGATAATTACGGCTTTGGCTAAAGAGATCTGTTTTTGATCAAAACCACCGGATTTCAGAATTTGATCGAAGTCCAAGTGCTCCCAGAATGTATTTGCTACAAGCTCCGGCCCCAGTGATCTGGAGTAACCAGTTGTAATACTTTGCAGATCAACAGGAATAATTTCGCGTTTATCCTTTTTTGTAATCCTTTCTTTTGTATGGGCTTGAACAAACTTGTAGTGTTCGAACGCCTTGTCTGCCGCATCCGCAACCACCGGGTATTCTTCTTCGAACATAGAGATCTGGCCGGCCAGCCGGGATTCCAATAAAGCAGCAAGTTTGCGCCATTCCGATCGAGGCAGACAAAGTGTGCCCAGATGCATGATAATCCTTTGACGCGGCCATTTTTCCGTCTGAAAGGATTCGACCAAACGATGAGTGACGTAGCGTGTCTGTGTCTTCTTGTTAACGGTTACATATTCGCTTATAAAAAAGATGGGCTAGGCTTTTCTTGTCTTTCTTGGCCAATTAACTCCTGAATATACTTCCTTATTCTACATCAATTTGGACTTTACACAAAGTTCGGGACACGCCTTTTGCCAGACCTACCACACAAAACAGGCGGATTTTTCTTTATCTGAGCAGTGGCGCTTACGACCATTTCGTGTACAGCTCTCTTATGGCAACTTTGTTTATTTTGCCTACGCTTGTTTTAGGAATTGCTTCGATAAATTCAACACGATCAGGCAGTCCGTACCTGGGAAGCATGCCGCTGTCCACAAACCCTTTTAAATGAGATTTCAAATCCTCTTCCTTTACTTTCCCTTTGTACTCCGGCTTCAAAACCACCAGGACCAGGGGGCGCTCTCCCCATTTTTCATCAGGAATTCCGACTGCCGCAGCCTCCGAAACAGATTCATGCTGACTTGTGTAATTCTCCAGCTCAAGGGAAGAAACCCATTCACCGCCAGACTTGATAACATCTTTAAGCCTGTCGGTAATCTGTACATATCCCTCCTGATCAATCGCGGCTACATCGCCGCCGTGCATCCAGCCGTCCCGCCAAAGTTCTTTTGTTCGATCAGGTTCTTTAAAATAGCTTTCCGTAAGCCAGGGCGCCCTCATAATCAACTCTCCCGACGTTACCCCGTCTTTGGACAAAATATTTCCCGAAACATCTGCTATTTCCAATTCATACAAGGGAAGCGGGAGGCCGGGTTTAATTAGGACATCCAGTTGCTCATCTTCATTCCATTGCTGCATATGTTCTTTAAGGTTCGATATAGTAACCACCGGAAAAGCTTCCGACATGCCGAAACTGGCGAAAATTTTTATTCCCAGGGAAGCGATTTCTTTGGCAAGACCCTTGGGCAGCGCTGCGCCGCCAATGACAACCTTCCACTTTGATAAATCCTTGTCTTTTGCCTCCTGATTGTTAATCAACATATGCATTACTGTCGGGACGCAGTGCGAAAAGGTTACTTTCTCATTTTCTACCAGGTTTAAAATATACCCCGGTTCATACTTCCCCGGGTAGACCTGCTTTACTCCAAGCAGGGTAGCCAGATAGGGAATGCCCCAGGCATGGGCGTGAAACATTGGTGTGAGCGGCATATACACGTCTGTGGAGCGAAATACGGAGGATACAAAGCAGCCCAAGGTTACAGCAAGGGAAAAGGTGTGTAGAATAACCTGCCGGTGAGAAAAGTAAACACCCTTGGGAAGTCCTGTCGTTCCGGTCGTATAAAATGTGGTTGCCTTCGTATTCTCGTCCAGATCCGGAAAGCCATAGACAGGGGAAGCCTGCCGGAGCATATTCTCATATTCAATATCCACCTTAACGCTGCATTCAGGAACATTTTCCCCGTTCCGGATCAGAATAATTCTTTTTACTGTAGTGAGTTCGTTCTGGATAGATTCAAATAAAGGAAGGAAGTCTGCGTGGATTATAACGGCATCATCCCCGGCGTGGTTCATCGTATAAAGAATCTGATCGGGGGATAAGCGCCAGTTCATAGTATGAAGCACCGCCCCCATCATAGGTACGGCAAAGAAACATTCCAGGTAGCGATGGCTATCATAGTCAAAAATGCAGACTGTATCACCGGGACAGACTCCTATTCTCCTCAGCCCGTCAGCCAACCTGTTGATCCGTTCGTTTAAAAAACGGTACGAATACCGGGTTTCGTCCCGGTAGATGATTTCTTGTTCAGGTGAGTAAAGAAGGGGATTCACAAGAAGCTTTTTAACTATTAAAGGATACTTATAGTTTTCTCCCGCTTCATAATATTTGTCCGGCACAGGTAATATAACCTCCCTTAGCTAGTTATCCTTACTTTTCTATACCTTATATAAAAAATCCTTTTTTGACATTTTTAACACAATTGTCTAAATATATTTCTAAAAGAGGCATTTGGTATAAAGTGGCGAAATAATCAAAGTATAACATATTTTGGAGGTGCTTGTACTTGAAAAGAAATCCGGTAATAATTGTGTCGATTGCACTGCTGTTGTTTTTAATAATGACTTCAGCAGCCCTTGCGGAGGACATAGTAGAGTTAAAGCTGAACGGCGATCCTGTACCGTTTGCCGACCTTATATCAGAAAACGGAACCATATTTGTGCTTGCGCAGGATTATGATAAATTTGCCGGCGCCGATTATGAGTGGCTTTCTGACCAGGAATTTAAACTTTCAGAAAACAGCGATACCCTGATCGTTACGACAGGGAAAAAAGAAGCTACCCTCAACAGCAAGCCGGTTTTATTACCCGCAGCCCCTATTGATACGGAAGAGGGGCTGTTATTGCCGCTGCGTTTTGTGTGCAAAACGTTCGGATTCGAAGTTAAATGGGTAGAAGCAGAACATCTTATCGCCCTGAAGAGAAGTGAAACGAGGGAAGGTATGACGCCTGCGGATTTATTAGCCAAATCAGACCAGGCTGTTAATGGTATTGAAACTTATTCGCTGACAGGGGATATGGATATGATCATGGGCATGTCACTTGATGGGCAAATTGAAGGTATTTCGCCTGAAATTGCATACACAATGGAAGGGCAGATTAAAACAAAGCCAATTCAATGCTATGCAAAGATAAGTATTACGCCAGCCGATGATTCTGATAATGAGGACGTGATAGTTACAGAGACATACATGACGGAAAATAAAATTTATATGAAAGTACAAGGAGAAGAATGGTCCGTAATGGAAATGACTTTTATGAAGGATTTTATCCAACAGCAGCAAAATATCCAGTCCAACCCGATAAAAGCCGTATCCCAGATGAAGGAAATGGGCATGTTGCCTAACTTTGGAAATGACCTGACAATTGATGGTCAGGAATATTTCGTCGTCAATACCACACTTGATATGGACAATTTACGCCGGATTTTTCAAGAGATGATTGATCCTCTAATAAAAGACCTGGCTTCTCCAGAAGATGAAGCAGATCCTGAACAGTTAAGCAGCATTATAGAAATACTAAAGAACAAAATGGATATAGATTATTATCTGACAACCTTTATAAATAAAAAGACACTGATCAGCGATTTCGTTGACTATGACGCTCATATAAACATCAGCCTTACTTATGCTGATATTGCCGAACTGGGAATTGATTCTGAAAGCGTTCAAATAGAAGAAAATCCTGATAAAGAAATTCCCCAAGAAATGACAATGGATATGTATATGCAAGGTGAAATGTATTTATTTGATTTCGGCAAGCCATTTAAAGCCCCTGATGTAAGCCATGCTGTGCCGGCAAATCAAGAAACCGAATAATCTGCTGTGCATCTGCCGGTATTTGGAGCAGATTAAATAGTATGCAAAAGCATTTGGATTTCGACAAGATCGACTTGACCTCTTGTTCAATTTTTCTTCTGAAGTAACTTTCTGTAGTAACAGGTTCTCAGTGTATACATGGTACTGGCTGAACCGGCACGGGTCCGGGGCTTCAGGCATGAAGTACGCATATATTCCATCTTTGATTTCATTGCCGTTTTTCTTCAGATAGTTGAGCAGGCTTTCCACAGTAAGGGCCAACGGCAGACATTCCTTGCAGTTGGAATTGGCTCTGCCCAACTGAAGCTCTTCCTCCGCCGGCGGTTTCAAAGCAACGGCATCAATACCGATGTGCCTGAAGGCTGCCTCAAAGCACCTGGTTGCCGAATATCCCATTGATGGAATCAGGATCTTGATCCTGGGATCTCTGAGAGGAATATGATCACCGGAAACACTCCTGATCTTTTTTCTCCTTTCATCAAACACAGCCATAATCCCTTCGTCACTGATGACGGCTCTTCTTTCAGGTTCATAGTTTCTGATCACGTCTATAAAAGCATCTATTCGGGTATCGATGCCGGCGTCCGCTGTATGGCTGTCCAACTCCAGAGTCAACGACGGCTTGCTCCCCATAATGTCCCTGAAGTAACTCATAATGAACGAATCGGGTCCGCAGCTGAAGTTGGTGACGAACGTGCCAAAGAGCTGCGGGCGCCTGCTGACCAGCTTTGCAGCCTTCAGGATCATCTGTCCCATTGACCAGTACATCTTCTGCTGCGGGGGTTCCTCTTCGAGCGGCAGAAAATCGTACGGGATCACCTTATACCCTCTGGAAGCCAGTTTCTCAGGTATGCCCATGTTTCCATCTTCAACCAAGGCATCATAGGGCCTTCCAAATAGAACAATCGCCTTTTCTCCGGTCTCTCCTAATTCCTCAAGAAACTTGTCTCCTATTCTCTTGCAGTAATCCGGATTAATCCTTGTTAATTCCTTGAAATATTCATATGCCAGGTTGACAGGATAACAAAAATCTTTTTTTACGGCAGCTTTTCTTTGTAAACACTCTTAGTTAGGGCATGAAGCCCGGCAATCTGCCTTCCCGAACCGTTGACACTGAGTCCGATTATCTCTACATGGCAGTAAATTTATATATTTGCCATTTTTTTTCAAGGGGAAACCAGAAGAATTAAGATTAAGAAAATAATAAACGCTCCGCTTCCGGAACCCGTGTCACAACCGATGCCGCATCCAAAACCCATGATAAAACCCCCCTTAATTATTTATTACCAGAGTATGAGGGTGTATATGGCTATGTTACCAACACATAAAAAAAGTGTGTCACTTAAACGTAAGAAAACCGGCGTTTTACACGGTCCTTAAAAGAAAAACCCATCTTGTAAAAAGATAGGTTTTCTTCTAAAGCTTTGACAATATACTCTCTGTTGGTCGGAGCGACACGACTTGAACGTGCGACCTCTACCACCCCAAGGTAGCGCTCTAGCCAAACTGAGCTACGCCCCGTTATATAAAAATTTTAGTCTATTTAAATGTAATTGTCAAGAATTGAAAGCACTATCTTGAAACACTATCCAATCAGCTTTCTTGACATAAAATATTTTATTGCCTTTTATCGAAATTATTACCTCTCATTTTTTATTTCCAATCCGGCGATATTATTAATGAAAAGATTTTAATCAAATTTTTGCCCTTGCCGCGATGTCCTTAAAACAAAAGGAGGCGTGCTCATGGGTAATAGGCGCAGAAGCGTAATGTCCGACAGGCTGAAGTACGAGTTGGCTGAAGAGCTTGGTGTAGCCGATGTTGTACAGAGGGATGGCGGCTATTTCGGCAACGTTTCCTCAAAGAACTGTGGAAACTTAGTCCGCCTGGCTATCGAGCGAGCTGAACGCAGCATGGCAAGAGGATACTAGCGGCATATAGGGGCGCTTTTAAAAGCGCCCCTATTATAATTGCCTTGACAGAATAGGCTTTTTTTCTATATAATTGGTTTCGCCAAAACAACGGAGTGTAATAAAATGATTCAGGTGAACATAGAAACAATAAAAGACAACGAGGGGAAAGCCTTTCTTTTTCAGAAAGAGGCGGATTTATCAAATACCGGCACAGAAGAAATTTCTTTCTCCGTGCCGGTGAATATAAAAATTGAATTCACAAGCTCCGGAAAAAATATTCAGGCGGAAGGTTCCGTTGAAGCTGTTATCCAGCGTCCCTGTGACCGTTGCCTGAGTCAGGCTGAGTTTTTTGTTGAAGCGCCTTTCAAAGAGACATATTTCCCTGTCGTCACAATTCAGGAAATTTTACAGGATGAGTGGATTCCCTTTAAAAACGAGGTTATTGATATAGAGCCCGAAGTATTAAAATCACTTTTCATGGCCCTGCCCATGAAAATCCTTTGTGACCAGAACTGCCAGGGATTATGCCCGTCCTGCGGTCAAAACCTTAATATAGGAAAATGCGCCTGCAACCAGGAAGAAATAGACCCGAGGCTTGCTGAACTTCGGGAATTCATCAAAGACAGACATGGTGAAAAATTTTAGGATAAAGTTTTAGTAACATTAAGAAAAACTAAGAGGGGGTGTATGGAAATTGGGTGTCCCTAAAAGAAGATCTTCAAAACAACGCGGGCGTCAGCGGCAGGCTAACTGGAAGATACAATCTCCCAACCTGATCAGTTGCCCACATTGTCATAAACTGACTTTATCGCATAGAGTCTGTCCATCCTGCGGCTATTATAAAGCCCGGGAAGTAATCAAGATATAGTTTGTGTTTGGGTTTTAAAAAACCTCCTTCGAGATTAATATACCTGACTAGCGCCGCCTGGAAATTTACCAGGCGTTTTTTATTTAAAAATTTTTTGAATCAAAATATTTTGGTTCTGTTGCTTTTTTCTGGGATAAAGGATATACTCTATTTTAGTATCTGGTATTAAAGTAATTTTTACATAGGTGGCATCTATTACCATGAAAAGTCCGGGGAAAAGCAAACGTCAGGAACTTCTCTGCAGATACATTGAGGGAAATCCATTCCTTACGGACAGCGAACTTGCTCATATGCTTGGTGTAAGTATCCAGACAGTCAGACTGGACCGGTGGGGTTTGAGTATTCCCGAACTCCGCAAGAGGTTAAGGGAAGTTGCCAAAGGAAGCTACGGACAGGTATCCACTTTACAAAAAGAAGAATGGGTAGGCGATCTCGTCGACCTGGAACCCGGCAGACAAGGTGTTTCTGTACTGGAAGTCTCTGAAGAGATGACCTTGAGCAGCACAAAAGTAGCAAGGGGCCATTACATATTCGCCCAGGCAAACTGCCTTGCCGTTTCCCTGATCAACGCCAAGGTTGCTCTAACAGGCACAGCAAAAATAAGTTTCAAACGGCCGGTTTATTGCGGAGAGAAGGTGATCGCCAGGGCTTTTATAAGCCGTAAAAAAGACAACAAATTTATTGTTAGGGTCACTTCAAAAGTGCAGGATGAAACAATTTTTCAAGGAAAATTTCTTATTTTCGCGATAGCCTAGGAGGTAGGCCGATTTTGAAAATTGCCGTTGACGCCATGGGTGGCGACAATGCTCCCGGAGAGATTGTCAAAGGCGCAGTACAAGCCGCTCAGGAGTATAACCAGGAAATTATTCTGGTAGGTGACCAAGAGAGGCTGCAAAAAGAACTTGATGGATATCCGGGCAAGCTTGTGGCTATCCATCATGCGCCCGAAGTCATTTCTATGTCCGAGTCTCCCGCAGTTGCTGTACGAAGGAAAAAGGATTCTTCAATAGTCCAGGTCATTAAACTGCTCAAGGAAGGCGCGGCCTCGGCTGTTGTCTCAGCGGGAAATACAGGAGCTTTAATGGCTGCAGGCGTATTAATGATCCGTCTAATGGAGGGCATTGACCGGCCTGCTCTTGCCGCAGTGGTGCCCAGTAAAGGCGGGTGCGCCATGATCCTGGACGCCGGCGCCAATGTCGACTGCAAACCTGTTCATATTCTCCAGTTTGCTATCATGGGGCGCCTTTATGCTCAGGAAGTAATGGGTATAGAAAACCCGCGGGTGGGATTGTTAAATATCGGAACAGAAGTTACGAAAGGCAACGAGCTTACTTTAGCCGCTTTCCCGCTGCTCCAAAAGGCTGATCTTAATTTTATCGGCAATGTTGAAGGAAGAGACATTTGTCAGGGCACAGTTGACGTTGTTGTCTGTGACGGTTTTATCGGAAATGTAGTCCTAAAAGCTCTTGAAGGAATCGGCGCCGCTTTTATGCAAATGTTGAAAGATGAAACAAATAAAGATTGGATTAGCAGGGCGGGGTTCACCATGTCAATGTCAGCTCTCCGCAATTTTGAAAGAAGGCTGGATTATGCAGAGTACGGCGGAGTCCCATTACTGGGCTTGAACGGGCTGATTATTGTTTGTCACGGGAGTTCCACTTCCCGGGCTATAAAGAATGCCATCCGTTTTGCACGTGAATCTGTGCAAAAAAATTTAACATCGGCCATACAAAACAGCATTCACAGAATTCAATACAAAGGTAGGAATATTAATGTACAATGATCGACAAGCAGGTATTCTGGGAATTGGCATTTATACACCAGAACGCAAATTGACTAACCAGGACCTGGAGAAAATAGTGGACACCGGGGACGAATGGATAGTAACACGGACGGGTATCAGGGAAAGGCGCATCGCCGAACCAGATCAGTTAACTTCTGATATGGCGACTGAAGCGGCAAAGAAAGCTATTGCTGATGCTGGAGTAAAAGTGGACGAGATAGATCTAATCATCGTAGCCACCAACACTCCCGACATGTTGTTTCCCGCTACTGCCTGTATTGTGCAGGACAAACTGGGAGCGCGTAAAGTGGGAGCGTTTGATTTGCAGGCCGGATGCACATCTTTTCTATACGGGATGGTAATTGCAAGCCAATTTATTGTCAGCGGCTTTTGCAGCAGGATCCTTTTAATCGGCGCCGAGTGCATGTCAAGGGTTGTTAACTGGGAGGACCGCAATACATGCATCCTCTTCGGCGATGCAGCCGGCGCTGTGATAATGGGTCCGGTCCCGGATGGGTACGGGATTCTCTCCAGCAGCATAAGATCGGACGGTTCAGGCGCCCACTTGTTAACCTTTCCCGGTGGGCTGACCCAGTTTCCGGCGTCAAAAGAAACATTAGATAAAAAGCTTCATTTTTTACATATGCACGGCAGGGAGGTCTTTAAATTTGCCGTCAGGAACATTGAAGAATGCTGCCTGGATGTCCTGAACGAGGCAGGATTGACCCGCAGTGATATAGATTATCTGATTCCTCATCAGGCAAACCTGCGCATTATAGAAACAGCCGCCAAACGTTTAAACGTACCTCTTGATAAGGTAGCAGTCAATGTTGATCGTTATGGGAATACTTCCTCGGCGACACTCCCGCTGGCACTATACGAATCTTTACAGGAAAATAAGATAAACGACGGTCAACATATAGTTATGGCTAGTTTTGGCGCCGGACTTACCTGGGGCGCTCTGGCAATGAAATGGTATGATTACCGGAACCACACTAGCTTTTAAGGAGGCGTGTCCAATCCATACAAGGTTGTGCGAACTTTTAGGAATTGAATACCCTGTTATCCAGGGAGGAATGGCCTGGGTATCAACAGCACATCTGGCTGCAGCTGTAAGTGAAGCCGGTGGCCTTGGAATAATTGGTTCCGGGACCGCCGAAGCAAGTTGGGTGCGGGAACAGGTCCGATTGGCCAAAGAGTTGACAAACAAACCTTTCGGTGTTAATGTTCTGCTGCTTTCCCCGTATGTTGAGGATGTCCTCAGGGTAATTATTGAGGAAAGAGTACATGTAATTACCACCGGGGCAGGCAACCCCGGCAAGTATCTTCCCGATTTACAAGGCGCCGGCGTCAAGGTAATTCCTGTAGTGTCGTCCGTAGCCCTTGCCAAACGTCTGGTCCGCAACGGGGTTAATGCTGTTATTGCCGAAGGCATGGAAAGCGGTGGACACGTGGGCGACCTTGGGACGATGGCTCTTGTTCCCCAGATAGTGGAGGCAGTTCAGGAACCTGTAATTGCCGCCGGTGGAATCTTTGACGGCCGCGGTTTGGCAGCGGCATTATGCCTGGGAGCTGTCGGGGTCCAGATGGGCACCCGTTTCATGTGCGCAAAGGAATGTACTATTCATCCCAATGTCAAGCAGATGATCATTAAAGCAAAGGATAGGGACACTATTGTTACAGGCCACAGTATAGGCCATCCTGTGCGTGTGATCCGGAATAAACTAACCAGGAAATACGAGGATTTGGAAAACCGCCGGGCGCCAGCAGAAGAAATAGAAAATCTGGGTGTGGGACGACTTCATGCCGCAATGGTGGAAGGGGACACAGAACATGGATCAGTTATGGCCGGGCAGGTGTCGGCAATGGTCAAAGAGATCCAAACCGCCCGTGAAATAATTCTGGATGTTGTCCAGGGCGCTGCCAAAATACTTCAAAATCTTGCTCCTATAGGTGGTGAATTCAACAGATGAAAGCAGTTTTTCTCTTTCCCGGACAGGGTGCGCAATATGCCGGTATGGGCAAAAAATTATATGATCAGTATCCCGCGGTGAGAGAGATTTTTGAATCAGCAGATGAGATTTTAGGTTTTTCCTTGAGCAAACTGTGTTTTGAAGGCCCTGAAGAGGAACTTCAAAAAACTATTAACGCACAACCGGCAATCTATACTTTCAGTGTAGCCTGCGCCAGGGTACTGCTGGAAAGGGGTATCGAACCTTCTGCGGCTGCCGGCCACAGTCTTGGAGAATACAGCGCCCTTGCAACAGCGGGGTCAATTTCCTTTGCGGACGGCTTAATGCTTGTACGCAAAAGGGGTCAATATATGCAGGAGACGGTACCGCTGGGCACGGGCGGCATGGTGGCTGTTCTGGGCCTCGATGCGCCGGAGATTACAAGGGTCTGCAGCGAGGTAAGATCTGAGGGTAAAATTGTTGACGTGGCTAATTTTAACTGTCCCGGACAGGTGGTTATCGCAGGTGAGAATGAGGCTTTGGAAAGGGCCAAAATCCTGGCTAAAGAAGCAGGGGCAAAAAGATGTATTCCTCTGGCCGTAAGCGCACCCTTCCACTCCACTCTTTTGCGGCCGGCAGGGGATAAAATGGCCGCCGAGCTGGCCGCCGTAGAGATTAAAGACCCCCGGATACCGGTTGTAGCTAACGTTTCAGCGGATTACGTTACAAAAGGGGACGATGTCCGCAGGTTTCTTGTTGAACAGGTATACAGCCCTGTTCGCTGGGAAGAAAGCATGGTACGCCTGGTAAATGATTTTGAGTCTTTTATAGAAGCAGGCCCCGGAAATGTTTTAACCGGCCTTCTAAAAAAAATAAGCAGGAAAGTATCCATAGCAAATACCGAAAACCCGGAGTCAATTGAAAAATTTCTTATGCAACCCGGGGAGGCTGGCTAAAATGGTCCTTAACGGCAAAAAGGCTGTTGTTACGGGGGCCTCCAGGGGCATAGGACGCGCAATCGCCATGTCCCTGGCTGAATCGGGAGCGGATGTACTGGTAAATTTTACTAATGACGCAGAGGCTGCGGAAAAGGTATGCAGCGATATTGAAAAATTTGGCCGTCAGGCAATCGCCTACCGGGCAAATGTCGCTGATCCGGAGCAGGCCTCGTCAATGATCCAATTCGCCGTAAAACAGTTGGGACGTGTAGATATCCTGGTTAACAACGCCGGCGTTACCCGGGACAATCTGGTTGTATCGCTTCGTGATGAAGACTGGGACAGCGTTCTTTCGATCAATCTCAAAGGCGCCTTCAACTGTGTAAGAGCTGTAACACGACCTATGCTCAAAGCGAAATGGGGACGAATAATTAACATTAGTTCCATTATTGCTTATACAGGAAACGTCGGTCAGGCAAATTATGCAGCCAGTAAAGGCGGACTAATTGCATTTACAAAATCGGTCGCGCAGGAACTGGGTTCGAGAAAGATTACTGTAAATGCAATTGCTCCGGGATACATTGAAACTGACATGACGCAAAGCCTTCCGGAAGCATTCAGGGAGAAAATGCTCTCCCGCATCGCCCTGAGACGCCTGGGAAGACCGGAGGAAATAGGTTCGGTGGCAGTTTTCCTGGCCAGCGATGCGGCAAGCTATATAACCGGCCAGACCATTATAGTGGATGGCGGTATCGCAGTATAAATATAATGCTATAAAAAAAGAAAAGGAGGTGAAAAAATGTCCAGTCAGGAATCTATCGCAGAAAAAGTAAAAGCAATAATAGTAGAACAGCTTGGTGTTGAGGAAGAAGAAGTAAACTTAGATTCTTCTTTCATCGAAGACCTTGGGGCGGATTCTTTGGATATAGTCGAACTTGTCATGGCTTTTGAAGAAGAATTTGATATAGTTATTCCAGATGAAAACGCAGAAAAAATTAGAACAGTCGGTCAGGCAGTCAAATATATTCAAGATCACAGGTAGACCGTGTCTAAGTACAGGTTTTAAAAACAGGCTTAATTTTTTATTGCAGGGAGGTTTAAGGTTTGCAAAACCGTGTGGTAATTACAGGCATGGGAGTTATTTCTCCTTTAGGATTAGATGTGGAAAATTTTTGGGCAAATCTAACATCAGGGATTTCCGGTGTAGATTATATTACCTTTTTTGATACTGAAAATTACGCCACGCGGATTGCTGCCGAAATAAAGGACTTCAATCCGACAGATTTTCTTGAGAAAAAAGAAGCCAGGCGAATGGACCGCTTTACCCATTTTGCCATGGCGGCTGCTGGTCAAGCAATTAAAGACGCAGAATTAAAGCTGGAAACATTGAACAGGGAACGCATTGGAGTGATTCTTGGCTCGGGTATCGGCGGGATAGGGACGCTTGAAGAACAGCATAACATTCTAATAAACCGCGGACCTGACAGGATAAGCCCATTTTTCATAACCATGCTGATTCCCAATATGGGCGCCGGCCAAATAGCTATTGCATATGGTTTAAGAGGGTATAATATGGCTACGGTCAGTGCCTGCGCATCCGGCAACAACGCTCTTGGAGACGCATACAGTCTTATTAAGCAAGGTTACACCGATGTGATGATTGCCGGCGGCGCGGAAGCTCCCATAACCCCGTTAGCTATTGCAGGTTTCTGCTCCATGAAGGCAATGTCCACTTACAACGAGGAACCCAAAAAAGCCAGCAGGCCCTTCGATTCAAACCGCGACGGTTTTGTAATTGGCGAGGGAGCCGCCATGTTGGTTTTAGAAAAGTTGGAACATGCGCTTGTACGCGGCGCTAAAATATATGCCGAAATTGCCGGTTACGGGTGTACTTGTGACGCATATCACATTACAGCCCCTGAACCCGACGGCAAAGGAGCCGCAAAAGCCATGGAACTGGCGATGTTGGATGCCGGTGTTTCAACCAGCGATATAGATTATATAAATGCTCACGGCACATCCACACCTCTTGGCGATAAGGTTGAAACAATGGCCATAAAACATCTCTTTAATGGTTCAACAGGGCGCCTCGCCGTAAGTTCCACCAAGTCCATGACCGGTCATCTTCTAGGAGCAGCAGGAGGAGTTGAAGCGGTCACATGTGTAATGACTATTTGCAAGAAGGTAGTTCCCCCAACTATAAATTATGATCATCCCGATCCGGAATGTGATCTTGATTATGTTCCGAATAAGGCGCGTCCAATGCCCGTCAAGATCGCTCTGAACAATTCACTCGGATTTGGCGGTCATAACGTATCTTTGCTGTTCAGGGAGTTCGAAGGATAAGAAAATGCACGAATCCAACATCAGGCAGAATATCGGCAGTTTGAAAGATGCGCTTGGATTTGCCTGGAACAATGAAATACTTTTACAAACAGCTTTGACTCATGGTTCACATGCATACGAAAACAAGACACAGGATCTTGAAGACAACCAGCGTCTTGAATTTCTAGGCGATGCCGTATTAGAACTTTCGATTAGCAATTATCTTTTTAAAACATACCCCGGCAGCGCCGAAGGAGAGTTAACCAAAATCAGGTCAACTCTTGTCTGTGAGCCGTCTCTGGCCAGGGCAGCTAAAGAACTAAATCTTGGAGATTGTCTTTTTATCGGAAGAGGTGAAGAATATTCCGGAGGTAGAAACCGGCCGTCTATTCTTGCAGATGCTTTCGAGGCATTACTGGGGGCAATTTTTTTAGACCAGGGGTTGGATCGGGCAGCACTGGTAGCAATTGACAGTCTAACAGCAGTAATTAACGATCTTATGGAAGGACGCGCCGGAAAGGATTACAAGACCGAACTTCAGGAATTTCTTCAGCAGAGAGGTCCCGAACCTGTTAATTATGCAATAATCAATGAAGAAGGTCCTGATCATAACAAGTTATTCACCTCAGGAGTCTATAGCTGCGGAAAAGAAATTGGACGGGGAAAAGGGCGCTCCAAGAAAGAAGCGGAACAGCAGGCTGCCCGCCAGGCATTGGAAAAGATCAGGAGCGAAACACCATAGGGGGAAAAATGTCTTTTTTTGATAAGCTAAAAAAAGGACTGTCTAAAACCAGACAGAACCTGGTC
The DNA here is from genome assembly GCA_003513005.1 of Desulfotomaculum sp. NCBI lineage: Bacteria > Bacillati > Bacillota > Clostridia > Eubacteriales > Desulfotomaculaceae > Desulfotomaculum > Desulfotomaculum sp. The sequence goes on along the minus strand of DOTD01000072.1, from coordinate 20,325 downwards.
GGCAAAGTAGAAGAATTAGTAACCGGGAAAAAAGCCATTGATGAAGATATCTACGACGAACTTGAAGATATTTTAATCCAGGCTGATGTCGGCGCTGAAGTTTCCGCCGAACTCGTAGACAAGCTTCGCCAAACAGTAAAGGAGCGAAAAATAAAAGATCCTGCCGGTTTAAAACCTTTGCTTAAAGAAATAATTAGAGATACCCTTGAAAAAGGAACAAACACTCTGAATATAGGGGAACCGCCTACCGTTATTCTGGTCATAGGCGTAAACGGTACCGGAAAGACAACAACAACCGGCAAACTGGCTCACCGGTTTGTACAGGACGGCAGGAAGGTTATTATCGCAGCCGCAGACACTTTCAGGGCAGCGGCCATAGATCAACTGGAGATTCTAAGCAGCAGGGCCGGCGCCGAGGTTATCAAACACCAGGAAAGATCAGATCCTGCCGCAGTTGCTTTCGACGCCCTGCAGGCTGCCAAGGCACGCAAAGCGGATATCCTTATTGTAGATACGGCAGGAAGGCTGCACATAAAAAGCAACCTTATGGAAGAACTTAAAAAGATCGCGCGCGTTTTATCCCGGGAAACACAGGGAGCGCCTCAAGAGGTGCTGCTTGTCCTGGATGCTACAAACGGTCAGAACGCTTTAACTCAGGCCAAAGCATTCGGCGCCATCATGGGAGTAACGGGAATAGTGCTGACAAAACTGGACAGCACTGCCAAGGGAGGCATAATAATCGGAATAAAAGGCGCTCTGGGCACGCCGGTAAAATTTGTCGGCGTCGGAGAAAAGATTGACGACCTGCAGCCCTTTAATGCTGAAGAGTTTGTCGATGCTTTGTTTGCCTAGAGCATTGATTCGGAGTGGCCGGATATGGCAAAACTTGCTGGCATTATCGGCGGCACTGGAATTTATAATGCCGGAATGCTTGAAAATCCCCGGAAGGAAGTACTGGATACTCCCTATGGGCAAGTAAATATTAATTGCGGGCGTTTGCATGACAAGGAAGTTGTTTTTATTGCGCGCCACGGTGAAGGTCATACAGTGCCTCCTCATCTGATCAATTACAGGGCAAATATATGGGGCTTAAAAACTTTGGGCGTAAAAGTCATTTTAGCCCTGGCCGCTGTTGGTTCTCTAAGCACAGACTTAAAACCTGGAGAAATTGTTCTTGTAAATCAGTTTCTGGATTTCACCAGGTCCCGGCAGCAAACCTTCCAGGAAAAAGAAGTCCTCCACCTGGACATGACAACTCCGTATTGTACATACCTGCGCAGACTGCTTGCCGTAACTACCAAACAACTTGGTCTGGCTTGCCATTATGGAGGAACATATGTCTGCACTGAAGGCCCGAGGTTTGAAACGCCTGCTGAAACACGGATGTACAATTCTTTAGGCGGAGACGTCATAGGTATGACAGGTGTCCCGGAAGCAGTCCTGGCCAGGGAAGCAGGTATCTGTTACGCGGCAATTGCTTTGATCACAAATTTTGCGGCCGGTATTTCATCATTGCGTGCGCTTTCACATAATGAAGTTGTTGACACAATGACCCAGAATGCCGTAAACATAAATGCCCTTTTGCAAAAAACAATTGAAGTTCTGGATCTTTCACGGGCATGTTCATGTCAGGAATCCCTAATCAAGGGGCAGATGATTTAATGGATACAATGCGCTGGGAAAAAGATTCACTATTACTTCTTGATCAGACCAGGCTTCCGCAAAAAGTGGAATACATAAGATGTAAAGACTACGAAACAGTTGCCCAAGCAATCAGGGATTTAAGCGTCAGGGGAGCGCCGGCTATAGGTGTAGCCGCGGCTTATGGACTTGTCCTGGGTTTATTAGAAAAACAATTTATCACCGGCGAGGATTTGATAGCGGAAGCGAAAAGGATAGCTCAAGAATTGTGGCTCACCCGCCCAACCGCAGTAAACCTGCGTTGGGCTTTGGAACGCATGCTGCAAAAAATGAACGAGGCAGCTGCATCTTCGCTTACCCCGGAGTATCTGAAAAGTGTGCTTCTCCAAGAAGCTCACGCAATTTTATCAGAAGATATAAATGCTAATAAATCCATCGGAAATTATGGAGAAAAACTGATTCCGGATAAAGCAAGGATTTTAACCCATTGCAACGCAGGCGCTCTTGCAACAGCAGGTTACGGAACCGCGCTGGGTGTAATCAGGGCTGCCAAGGAAGCTGGAAAAGAAGTAAGTGTTTTTGCGGATGAAACAAGACCTCTTTTACAGGGCGCCCGTCTTACCGCATGGGAAATGGTCCAGGAAAAGATACCTGTCACACTGATTACTGATAATATGGCGGCAAGCCTGATGGCTCAGCAAATGGTTGACCTGGTTATCGTAGGAGCTGACAGAATAGCGGCAAACGGCGATACGGCCAATAAGATCGGAACATATGGAGTTGCCCTGCTGGCCAGAGAACACAAAATACCTTTTTATGTCGCTGCGCCTGTTTCAACAATAGATTTAAAACTAAAACAGGGGAAAGATATCCCGATAGAAGAAAGAAATTATCTTGAGGTAACATATATTTCAGGCCAGATGATTGCCCCTGAAGGGGTAAAAGTATGGAACCCCGCCTTCGATGTTACACCAAACGTTTTAATCGCCGCCATTATAACAGAACGAGGGGTGGTCACGCCACCATACGATAAAAATTTAGCTTTGATTGTGGGATAAAGCGCATCGTTGTTCACAGGTGAGCGATATTGCTTAAATGCTGCCATTGATTGTCAGCGTTGAGGGCGTGGTGAAATTTACGTGTGGCAGGAAATAGAAAAGTACGGAAAAAAGTTAGTGGCTTATGGCCTGAATCACTCACATTTTGGAAATATTAGTATCCGTAGAGGAGATACTCTGCTGATCACCAGAAGCGGATGTCTTTTGGATGAGATTAATGAACAAATGCTGGTCGAAGTAAATATTCAAAAAGGAAACGCTGCAAATGCTTCCTCTGAAACAATAGTTCACCGCCAGATCTATATTAAAACACCGGCGCAGGCAGTAGTACATGTTCATTCTCCTTTTGCAACAATAGAGTCTATGCTAACCAACAGCAGGGTAATTTTTTCTGACGATACGGAAAGCAAAAGTTTTATGCGGGAAATCCCAATTATTGCCGGAGAGGCGGGATCTCAGGAATTAGCTGAGGAAGTGGCAAATGCTCTTGTTGATCATAAGGCGGCAATAACAAAAGGGCATGGTATTTTTGCCGCCGGCGCATCACTTGAACAGGCGTACATTTACACTTGTTCAGTTGAGCATATCTGCCAGCTGAAGTACTTCTGTGATTTAAAGACTTTCTTATTAAAAGGAGTTAGATGATGACTAAAAAAGAGCTTGTACAAAAAGGTGTCTCCAGAATCAATTGGGCTCGTGCAAAGATGCCTGTCGTAAGCGCAATAGCGGAAAAATGGAAAGAAGAAAAACCATTAAATGGTATCAGGATTGGGGCATGCCTGCATGTTACAACCGAAACCGCAAATCTGGTCATAGCGTTAAAAGAAGGGGGAGCTTCAGTTTCGCTGTGTGCTTCAAATCCCTTGAGCACACAGGACGATGTTGCGGCCGCTCTTAACAGCGCTTATGGAATTCCCACCTACGCCAAACGGGGGGAAGATACAAATACATATTACCAGCACATACTGAACGTTTTGGACACAGCGCCTCAAATCACTATGGACGACGGAGCCGATCTTGTAAGCACAATCCATACTCAGAAAAAAGAACTCCTCAAGGAAATCCTGGCCGGAACTGAAGAAACGACCACGGGAGTGATCAGGCTGCGTTCTATGGAGAAAAGCGGCGCATTGGCATATCCGATTGTCGCTGTAAATGATGCTCTTACCAAGCATCTTTTTGATAACCGGTACGGGACCGGACAGTCATCGCTTGACGGAATATTGCGCGCTACCAACTACCTTATTGCCGGAACAAATTTTGTTGTTGTAGGTTATGGATGGTGCGGAAAGGGTGTCGCCTCCAAAGCAAGAGGAATGGGAGCAAATGTTTCAGTTGTTGAAGTAGATCCCTTAAGAGCCCTCGAAGCTTTGATGGATGGTTTTCAAGTAAAAAATATGACAGACGCGGCAGCCGCAGGAGATATTTTTCTTACTGTAACCGGCAATAAAAGCGTTATTGACCGCAAGCATTTTGAAGTTATGAAAGACGGAGCCATCCTGGCCAATTCCGGCCATTTCAATGTGGAAATCAACATTGAAGCTTTGGCCCAGGTAGCGGTTGAGCAAAAAACTGTTAAGGAAGATGTCGTCCAGTATCAGATGGCGGACGGCAGAAAGCTCTTTCTGCTGGCCGAGGGACGACTGATTAACCTTGCTGCGGCGGAAGGGCACCCTGCGCAGGTTATGGACATGAGCTTTGCGAACCAGGCCCTGGTTTCAGCCTGGCTTGTCAAAAATCAAAAAAAGCTGAAAAAGAAGGTCTACCCGGTCCCGAAAGAAATTGATTCCCTGGTAGCCCGGTTAAAGCTGGAAAGCCTCGGTGTGAAAATCGAATCGCTGACTCCAGAACAAGTGGAATATCTTGGCTCCTGGCAATCCGGAACCTAAGAAATAAAAGGTGAGGTGTAAATTGTGAATCTAACTTCTGAACAAGAAACAAATCTAAAAAATAAAATAAGGACGATTCCCGATTTTCCAAAGGCAGGGATCCTCTTTCGGGATATAACAACCCTTTTACAGGATGGACCTGCTTTTAACCAGATAAACGATCTGCTTGCCGAATATTGCATTCAAAAAAAAGCAGAGGCCGTTGTAGCTATTGAATCCCGCGGCTTTATTTTTGGCGGAGCGATTGCCGACCGTCTTAAAATTCCTTTTCTTCCCGTCCGTAAAAAGGGGAAGTTGCCTGCCGCAACGGTTAAGGCAAGCTATTTCCTGGAATATGGACAAGAATCCGTGGAAATGCATATGGATGTCTTCAACAAGAAAGAAGGAGTAGTTATAATTGACGACCTTCTGGCCACAGGCGGAACAGCCGCAGCAGCAGCCGAGCTTGTTGAGAAATGCGGAGGAAAGGTAAACGGATTTGCTTTTTTAATCGAACTGGACCTGCTGAACGGAAGAGATAAGCTTCAGCAGTACGATGTTTTTTCACTGCTTCATTACAAAGAGTAATAAAATAAATAAAATTAAAAAATAAAATAAAATAAAGGAAAATAAAGGGAAAATAAAGGGACGTTCTTTTTGTTTGCTAAAACACACAAGAACCGTCCCCCTGTGTTACTTTAAAAATATTTTTGCGAGGTGAAACCATGGAGGCCGAAATAGGTATTTTTGGGGGTTCTGGTTTTTACCGTTTTCTTGATAACGTAAAGGAATACAAGATTGAAACCCCTTATGGACCGCCGAGTGATAAGATAGCCATCGCTGATTTTAAAGGTAAACGGATTGCCTTTTTACCCCGGCATGGAAAAGAGCACAGCATACCGCCCCACATGATCAATTACAGGGCAAATGTCTATGCGATGTCCAAACTGGGCGTAACCAGGATATTCGGGCCCTGTGCGGCGGGAAGCCTTCAGGCTCACGTCAGAAGAGGGGATTTTGTAATCTGCGACCAGTTCGTGGACAGGACATGGGGCAGGGGGGATACCTTTTACGATGGTCCCATTGCAACACATATCAGCGCAGCTGACCCCTATTGCCCGGAAATGCGCAAACTTATCATCAGTAAGTGCAAGGAACTCGGTTTCTCCATGCACGAACAGGGAACCGTAGTCGTTATCCAGGGACCTCGCTTTTCAACGCGGTCGGAAAGCCGGTGGTTTACAAAAATGGGCTGGGAAGTAATTAATATGACCCAGTATCCCGAAACAATCCTGGCCCGTGAACTGGGAATATGTTATGTAAACATATCTTTAATCACCGATTATGACGTAGGTCTCGAAGGGGAAGAATTTATCAATCCGGTAAGCCACGAAGAGGTCTTTAAAGTTTTTAATGAAAATAATGACCGGCTTAGATCTTTGTTGTACGCAGTCATCGAAGCAATAACAAGCAGGAGAAACTGCTCATGTGAGGAATCGCTGCTTACAGCCAGGTTTTAATCCATCTTAAACATTTAAGGTCAGGCAAGTTTTTAGGTGAAACCGGGAGAAATAGTTTATGGGAAGTAGAAATCTGACAAACCTTGCCAAAGAAGTTGAAGAAGAGATTCAACTATTATACCGTGAGGTTGACAGAAAAGCGGCCATCAATCATTCCCGCGTATTGGAAGCTTTTCGATCTTTGAGGGTAAGTGACTTTCATTTGCGCGGCACAACAGGTTATGGTTACGGTGATCAGGGACGCGAAACTCTAGAAAAGCTTTATGCCATAATCTTTGGTTCGGAAGATGCTCTGGTCAGAGGGCAAATAATAAGCGGCACTCATGCGTTAGCGATTTGTCTTTTTGGAGTTCTGCGCCCTGGCGATGAACTTATGTCTGTTCAGGGCTCTCTTTATGACACTCTTCAGGAAATTATCGGGATTAAAGGCGGCGCTGCAGGAAGCCTCAAGGATCTCGGTGTTGTTTACCGGCAGGTGGAACTTGCCGCTGATGGCGAATTTGATTGGGACTCTATTACCAGTACTGTTAATCCGCGAACAAAGGTGGTTTTAATACAGCGTTCCTCAGGATATTCAAACCGTCGTTCCTTAAAAATTGAAGATCTAAAAAAGCTGATTTTGTTCCTTAAAAACCGGCGCCCGGATATAATTACATGCGTTGACAATTGTTACGGAGAATTTGTTGAAGAAATTGAACCGCCTGAGGCAGGCGCTGATTTAACAGCGGGTTCGCTAATTAAAAATCCCGGCGGAGGATTGGCTCCCAGCGGGGGGTATATTGCCGGACGCAGGGACCTCGTGGAAATGGCTGCAGGAAGGTGGTCTGCGCCTGGTATAGGCAAAGAAGTCGGCCCGTCGCCTGATTTTCAACGATTGTTTTATCAGGGACTGTACCTGGCGCCGCATGTTGTGGCGGAATCGTTGAAAGGCGTAATCTTTACCGCCCGTTTCTTTGAAAAATTAGGCTTTGCCGTTTCTCCGTCTTACAATGAACACCGTGCTGATATAGTGCAGCGTATCTTTCTTGGGTCACCGGAAAATGTACAAGCGTTCTGCATTGGTATTCAGGAAGCTTCGCCGGTGGATTCATATGTTCGCCCGGAGCCATCAAATCTGCCCGGTTATCAGGATAAAGTAATTATGGCCGCCGGGACATTTGTCCAGGGGGCATCATCAGAATTAAGCGCTGACGCGCCTCTTAGGGAACCGTATATTGTCTACGTTCAAGGCGGTTTATCGAAAGAATATGTTAAGATAGCAGTTTTAAACGCAGCCAGGAAAGTGCTTAACGCAAGCAGGAAATAAAATATTTAGTAAAAAGTAAAATTATAGTTTCCTCAGCAGGGCGGTTACTTTACCCAATATATTAATATTTTTCACAATGATAGGGGAGAGCAAATCGTTTTCGGGTTGAAGGCGGACATGATCTTCCTCCAGAAAGAAGCGTTTTACGGTAACTTCTTCACCAAGCAAGGCAACAATTATATCACCATTATCAGCTGTCTGCTGGCGGCGAACGACTACCAGATCACCATCCAGGATACCCGATTTGATCATACTTTCTCCATGGATCCTAAGGAGAAAGAATTCGCCCTGACCTGTTAGATCAACCGGAACAGGCATGACTTCCTCCGGGTTTTCAATAGCCAGTAAAGGATCACCGGCAGGAACCCTGCCCAAAACCGGTATATAATGAACATTAATGTTCCGAAACCCGGATGGGTCCCCCATAAGTTCCAGAGCACGGGGTTTGCTTGGATCACGATGCAAAAAACCTTTTTGCTCAAGGCGCTGCAGGTAGCCGTGTACTGTAGAACTTGAGTTCAGGCCGACAAGCTGGCCGATTTCCCTAACGGAAGGGGGATACCCCTTAATTTGAACCACCTTTTTTATAGCGTCGAGTATCTGCTGCTCACGAGATGTAAGTTGGGATAACAAGGCACAAATACCTCTTTCTCTTAGTAATAGCTTTTATTTGGTAATTATTTTGATTATAATACATAAGATAGCATTTTAAAATTAAAAAAAGAAATTTTGTGCAGCCAGGAAGGATTTATGTTACAAATGGTGAACATTTTAGATACAGTTTTTGCCAACCCACATAATGAGCGATAGTATGTTACAAAAGTGTCTTTGCTTACATGAAGGAGGTTAAGTCCTAAACGTGCAGAAAAAACTTGATCAGCTAAAAAGCTATCGTGAACAAATAGAAGCTGGAGGCGGTAAGGCCCGTATAGATAAACAACATGAAGCCGGCAAAAAAACTGCACGCGAGCGTATTGATCTTCTGTTGGAACCCGGATCATTTGTTGAAATCAATACTTTTGCAGGGAACGAAGACATACCGAATCTGGAACACCCGGGAGAAGGTGTGGTAACAGGCTACGGTACAGTCAATGGCCAAAAAATATTTATCTTCGCTCAGGATTTTACAGTTACCGGCGGTTCACTTGGTAAGGTCCATGCTGCAAAGATAAGTAAGGTCCTGGACCTGGCCACAAAAACAGGAGCGCCAGTAATTGGCTTTAATGATTCCGGTGGAGCGCGTATACAGGAAGGAATCGACGCCCTTGACGGATACGGACAGATTTTTTATCGCAATACAATAGCTTCGGGTGTAATACCACAAATATCAGTGATCATGGGTCCCTGCGCCGGCGGTGCGGTATACTCGCCGGCCCTGACTGACTTTATTTTTATGGTGAAAGATATCGGCAGGATGTTTATTACAGGTCCACAGGTTATTAAAGCCGTTACGGGGGCCGAAGTGAGCATGGAAGATTTGGGCGGCGCATTAACTCATAACCAAATTAGCGGGGTCGCTCACTTTGTTGCAGAATCAGAAGAGGAATGCATGGTCCTCCTCAGCCAATTATTAAGCTATTTGCCGTCTAATAATTTGGAAGAACCTCCACTGTATGATTCCAGGGAACCTATTGGAAACCAGGAGGAATTGCTTAATATTATACCGGAAGAACCACATTTGTCTTATGATGTACGGAAAGTAATTAAACTAATTGTTGATGCCGGAGAACTTCTTGAAGTACAAGCCTTATATGCGCCAAACGCTTTAATAGGTTTTGCCCGTTTTGAGGGGCGTACAGCAGGTATTGTTGCCAATCAGCCTACTTATCTTGCCGGCTGCCTGGATATAAACGCGTCAAATAAGACAGCCAGATTCGTCCGTTTTTGTGATTGTTTTAACATACCTGTTGTAACTCTAATAGATGTGCCGGGTTATTTGCCCGGATTTGCGCAGGAATATGGCGGTATTATACGGCATGGGGCAAAATTACTATATGCTTATTCGGAAGCCACTGTGCCTAAAATTACTGTAATTTTACGAAAAGCCTATGGCGGAGCATATATAGCCATGGGCAGCAGTTCCTTACGGGCTGACGCAATATTTGCCTGGCCAACCGCAGAAGTTGCTGTAATGGGCCCCGAGGGTGCAGTTAATATCCTCTACAACAATGAAATTTCTAAATCCGAAAACCCGCAGGAAACGCGCACAAAACTTGAGGGGGAGTATCGCGCCAAATTCGCCAACCCTTACATTTCTTGCGCCAAGGGATATGTGGACGACGTAATCAACCCCAGACAGACCAGGAGTAAAATCATTGCTTCCCTAAAGGCTTTCTCGAACAAAAGAGAAACAAGGCCTCAGAAGAAACACGGAAATATTACACTGTAAAGAGGGAGAAAGAAATGAATCAACTGAAGGGAATAACAAAAGAAATAAGACCTGAAATTGCTGCAGCCGTAACAGCGGCCTTGATTGCAGGCGGTCTTCTTAAAAACGAAGATTATAATTATAATCCTGGAAAGCGGAAACAGACAGTTCCTGCAACCTGGAAAATGGCAGGCTTAAGTGAATTAATGCGAAGCAGGTTATCCGGACCGAGGTATTTTTAAAAAGCAAAGTATTTCCCTAGGGGGATTATATGAAAAAGTTTAAAGTAACTGTTAACGGTGAAGTCTTTGAAGTGGAAGTTGAAGAAATAAGCCCGTCTAAAAGTCAACTTGTCAGCCTGCAGCCTGTTTTGCAGCAGCCTCTCAGTACTGAACTTCCACATAGTGTTTTTTCGTCAAAAAGAATACCTGGCAATTTAAAACGTGGGATTGTCATATCTCCTATGCCTGGCAGTATAAGCAAGATAAAAGTTAATGTAGGCGATCAGGTTAAAAAAGGAGATATTCTTTTAGTCCTGGAAGCTATGAAAATGGAGAATGAAATTAACGCCACGGACGACGGCAAAGTAAAAGAAATCCTTGTTAAAAAGGGACAGAAGGTTTCTGGTGGTGATATACTGGCAATCATTGAATAGACATGAATAATTAACCGAAGGAGCTTAATTCTTGGTAAAGAAAATGCACCGCTTAGGAATAACAGATACGACTTTACGCGACGGGCAGCAATCATTACTTGCAACAAGAATGCGTCTTGAAGACATGCTGCCTATCTGTGAAAAATTAGATCAGGCAGGATTCCACTCCCTGGAAGTTTGGGGAGGGGCAACTTTTGATTCTTGTCTGCAATAACGAATACTACGTTAAAATAGCGAAAACCCTGGAAAATATGGGCGCGGACAGTATTTGCATAAAAGATATGGCCGGTCTTCTGACACCCCAGTCAGCCTACGATTTAGTCAGTGTCTTGAAATCCAAAATAAAGATACCTCTTCAGTTGCACTGCCATTATTCCAGCGGGCTTGCCCCGATGGCCTATTTACGTGCTATTGAAGCGGGTGTAGATGTAGTAGACTGCGCAATATCAACAATGGCAATGCAAAGTTCCCTCCCATCTGTAGAAACAATTGCTGTTTCTTTAAAAGATACTCCATATGAAACGACTTTTAACTTGAAACTTCTCTATGAGATATCCGAGTACTTCAAGGAAGTCCGCAAGAAATATTCAGAATATGACGTTTCCCCTAAAAGCTCTGATATCAATGTAATGGTTTATCAAATACCAGGGGGAATGATTTCTAATTTCATAACTCAGCTTTCCGGGCTGGATGCTCTGAACAGGCTCCCGGAAGTACTTGTTGAACTTCAGCAGGTAAGGAAAGATTTTGGCTACCCGCCTCTGGTCACACCAACAAGCCAAATACTGGGGGCTCAGGCCGTTTCCAATGTCCTTTTTGGCCGTTATCTGCTTGTTACAAACGAAGTTAAAAGATATATGCTTGGATACTATGGACAACCACCTGCGCCGATAAACGAAAATGTTCGAAAACTAATAATAGGCCAAGGGGAAATAATCTCCTGCCGCCCCGCTGACTTATTGGAACCCGGCCTGCCGGCTGCGCGCCTTGAAGCTGGACCATACATGGAAAAAGAGGAGGATATTCTTTCAGTGGCCCTGTTCCCTGAAATAGCAATTGATTTTTTACAGGAACGTCTTTCCAGGATGACTATGATTGATTTTCAGCTTGCCGATGAAAACATGAACTACTATCCCGCTTAGACTAAACATTCGGCAATATGACCTTTTTTGTTAAAAACTTAACATTAACTTAACATTACTATAACTTTATTTTAATCTGTTTGCTTATACTTAAGTAAGCGTCCGTATCAATACGCCAAACCAGGGACCTATTTTCCACTAATATCAACATACAAAAGGAACATCCATGTTTAATCGTTATTTTGTGGATAACGTCTCCAAACAAATAGTTTTTGTTTGTGCTACCATCTCTCTTCTTATTCTTTTCCTTATTGTTATTTTTATCTTAAAAGAAGGATTCCCCGCTTTTACAAATATAGGTCTAGCAAAATTCCTTTTTGGAACTGAATGGAGTTTAAAAGAGGAAGAATTCAGCATCCTTCCGTTGATCATCGGTTCTATCCTGGCAACTTTGGGCACTGTTGTTATGGCCACGCCATTGAGCATTGCCTGTGCAGTCTTCCTTTCTGAAGTAGCCCCGCGAAGAATAAGTTCTTTACTCAGACAGGCTATAGAAGTTCTTGCCGGCATCCCTTCTGTAGTTTACGGACTTGTTGGAATGATTATGCTTGTACCCATAATAAGGCAGCTTGGAGGCAGCGGTTACAGCCTATTAGCAGGCATAGTCGTACTAACAATCATGGTTTTACCTACAATGGTAACTATTACAGAAGACAGCCTCCGCGCCGTTCCAGTTTCTTATAAGGAAGCCGCCCTTGCCCTTGGCGCAACACAATGGCAGGCTATTTGGATGGTCCTTCTTCCTGCCGCAAGGTCCGGTATTACAGCTGCCTTTATTCTTGGAATGGCAAGGGCTATAGGTGAAACAATGGCCGTTTATATGGTGATCGGTAATGCATTCGCTATTCCCAGAACCCTTCTGGATCCTTCCCGAACCTTAACTTCCCATATAGTCGGACAAATTCTTGAATCCGCAGCAGGAAGCTTACACTTAAGCGCTTTGTTTGCTGTTGGAATTGTCCTTGTTGTGTTCATCCTGGTCTTTAACAGCATTGCCTTCTTAATAAGGAGAAAAACCTTATGATTATTTCCCCTAAGAAGACTCAAGAAATTGCCTGGATTATAACCTGGATATCCGGTTTAATTGTCTTTTTAATTCTCGCAATCTTGATCGGCTTTATCTTTTACCACGGTTTATCATCAATCTCATGGGGCTTTATAAATAATTCAATCCCTGAAGGAGGGATATTTCCAGCAATAATCTGCACTATTTACATTGTTCTTTTAACTCTGGCCATAGCGGTCCCCCTTGGCCTGGGCACTTCTATTTACCTTTCTTTATACGCTCCAAAAGGCAAGTTCAGCGACATTGTCCGTTATAGTATAGAAACTTTGGCTGGTGTACCATCAATTATTTTCGGCCTTTTCGGCATGGCCCTTTTTGTAATTGTATTGCTCGGCACGCAATGCCTGCTGGCGGGCGCGCTAACTATGGCTTGCCTTGTTCTGCCAACTATGATCCTGGCATCGGAAGAAGCAATCAGAGCCGTACCTATCTTTCATATAGAGGCAAGCCTTGCCCTGGGAGCAACAAAGTGGCAGACAATTACGAAAGTTATTTTGCCTACAGCTTTACCCGGAATTATAACTGCAATCATACTCTGTGTCGGCCGTGTGATTGAGGAAACAGCATGTCTATACGCAACCCTTGGTTTAAGCATGCTTACGCCTGGTTCTTTATTCCATGGTGGAAGGACTCTGGCGCTTCATTTATATCTTCTGGTAACTGAAATGCCTGGGGATAGGGAACTGCTTATTGGCCAGGCTATGGGAACAAGCATAATTCTTATAATTATTGTAATCATGATTAATTTTTTAACACGATTTTTATCCGGTTACTTCCTTGATAGAATGAAAGGGGGAAATTAAAATAAACTTCTTTTAAACATATCAAGTAATCAATTCACCTTTAATTTTAGTTAATTGAAGTAAAATAGAATGCATTTTTTCGAAAAAGAGGATAAGCTTAAATAGAGATTCCTTATGTAAGGAAGCAGGCAATGAGTAATAAAAGGCATAAGCTTATTCTTAAAATGTGTATACTGGAAAGATATAAGCTTTGTGACAATTGTTGTGAGTGTTTTATTTGCTGCTTGGATGATCAGAAAGTATGCGATAATTGCGGCCTGTGCCTCGAAGCTCCCGACTACGGCATTTTCTTTACAGGAGTTTCTCCAATTACAGAAGAGACCAAAAAATAGAAAACATAAGTAGAAGTGCTTTCATACAATAGTTCCCATAATAGATATTATGTAAACTAATAATTAAAAACCTTACTTTCTACTTTTCACCATTAACCATGTATTTCTTTACCCCTCCCGCCTGCAGCACTTCCTGGTAGCTATTAATCAAATCCAGGGCGCACCGCCTGGAGGAGATTTTTTTCACATTTTCCTTTGCCTTTTCAGAAAACTTCTTTCGCAGCTCATTATCCTTCAAAAGCAGGACAACCTTTTCGATGAAAGAATTCTGATCCAAATCGGTAAGGTATCCGTCTTCACCATTGTTCACCATCTCGCATACACCGTTTGCTTTAACAGCAACGGATGGTATACCGGCGGCTTTAGCCTCGGCAATTACCAAACCCTGAGTTTCCGTCAATGAAGTAAAAACAAAGAGATCTGAGCCCGCATAATGACGGGCCATTTCGCTCTTATCCTTTTTTCCTGTAAAAATAACGTTATTGCTAATCCCACGGGCAGTCGTCCAGTTCTTTAACTCATCCTCCTCGGGACCACTGCCGACCAGCACAAGAAAAGTCCCGGGGAATTCAGCATAGACTTTCTCGAAACATTCAAGCAGAAAATATATATTTTTCTCCTGCCCCAACCGGCCGGCAAAAAGAAGGACTTTACTTGCATCCGGAATGCCGTAGTGTTCTTTCAGCCAGAACCTGTCCGGATTTGAGAACTCACTTAACTTAATACCTGTAGGAATCTTTTTAATCCGTGTGGAAACACCCATTTGTAATAAATGTTCACGGACAACTTCGGTGGGAACTATGACAACATTGCTTTGATTGCAGAAATTCCTTGAAATACTCCTGACAATATTTTTGGTTATCTTCTGGGCAATGGGAAAATAATGAACATATTCATCGTAGAGGGTATGGAATGTAAAAACAAGCGGAATTTGTAACCGGCGGGCGCAGCTTGACCCGACATGACCAAGAATAAAAGGGGAATGAGCGTGAATTATTTCTGGCTGCCATTTTTCAAGAATATTTCCTAAATGGACCGAAAAAGGGAATGCCAGCGCAAAATCACGGTTGGTTGGAGCAGGGAGTGAACTGAAGCGGAATACGTTTTTCTGTTCATCCTGAATGTTGGAGTAGCTTGGGGCAAAAATGAATACTTCATGGCCCAGGGCGACTAATTCCTGATTAAATGTATCTATTGAATGGACAACCCCACTGGTATATGGAAAATAACTATCTGTAAAAAAACCTATTTTCAACGGGACAATTCCCCTTCACTTTCTTGCGGCCAATTATACCGGGCGGAACAGATCCGCCAGCCCTGTTCCGTTTTTATTAAAACATATTTGGCATCCCCTGCCCTGCTCTCACCTGTCAATAAATTATAATCTTTCAAGAGGGCAATCACTTCTGCCTGGGATTTATCTTGACGTATTATTTCGATGTCCGTTAAAGAATCTTGACAGTACCAATCGGTTGGTTGTTGAATAAATACCCAGCAATCCTGACTTAACTGATCTAACAAAATTCCTGTGTAATAACGGGATAATATTATCCTTACCTCATCAAGGCTATTAGCATGCCACCAGTTATTGTCACTTATTCCTCCCTGGATTACTTCCGTTAAATCGTTCTTTAAGCTGGAAGCTTTTTCGTCAGGCCCCCTGCTTGTACAGAGCCCTGATATAAAAAAACTGCAGATTAATATTGCCGGAAACCAGAACAGCATTCTTTTATTAAACAGGTTTCCAACATAATCAAGGAATCTGGGTATTTTATTCAAGAACATCTACCCCGCTATCTTTACACACCAAATATATTCGACGGCGTGGCAGATATTACCTTGTTAATATATGGTATTGTTTTGACGATTTTTGTTTTGTCTTAATCGCCCATAGAAATTCCCAACATACGTGCTGAATATATCAAATCGCTGTCCAGAGGGACCTGGCGGATTTTGCCCGCGGCTTCCTTCAAAGGCACAGATGAAATTGTTGCGCTGGTTAAACAAACCATTTCCCCAAAACGTCCGTCCATGATCAATTTTACGGCGCCTGTACCATAACGGGTGGCCAGGATACGATCGTAAGGTGTTGGCGATCCCCCCCGCTGGAGGTGCCCTAAAACTGTTACTCTTGATTCTTTGCCTGTTAAATCTTCAAGCTGCTTGGCCAATATATTGCCAATGCCCCCGAGACGTATCGTCTCAAAGCTGTCATCAATAGTTTTTTGTACAACCATTTCACCACCCACCGGTTTGGCGCCCTCTGCCACCACTATAATACTGAACTGCTTGTTTTGCTGACTGCGCTCGTTGACCTTTTTGACTATACTATCTATTTTATATGGTATTTCAGGAATAAGAATGGCGTCCGCGCCACCGGCAATTCCTGAAGTAAGCGCAATCCAGCCCGCATAACGCCCCATAACTTCCAAAACCATAATGCGATGATGAGATTCTGCAGTTGTATGCAGTTTATCCAAGGCATCTGTTGCCGTAGCCATTGCGCTGTCAAAACCGAAAGTCTGTTCTGTCGCCCAAAGATCATTATCTATTGTTTTCGGGACACCAACAACCTGTAATCCTTTTTCATACAGATCTCTGCCGATGGCTAGACTCCCGTCACCGCCTATTATGATCAGCGCATCTACCTCTTGAATGCTAATGTTCTCAAAAATCCGATCGGATACATCCGCGTAAATCTTTTTACCATCCTTTACTATGGGATAATAAAAAGGATTGTCCCGGTTTGTTGTCCCAAGAATGGTCCCACCACGTGGAAGTATCCCCGCCACATCCCGCTCACTCAACTGGCGTACCTGGTTTTTGATCAATCCCCCGAACCCGTTTAAAAACCCAACAACACCAAGACTATATTGTTTGACGGCCGTCTTAACGACCGCCCGGATAACGGCATTAAGACCCGGCGCATCCCCGCCTCCGGTAAGCACTCCTATATTTCTTATCTTGCCCATTAAAGTAACCCCCTTTTTATCTAAGGTAATTGTTTTATTCTTCCCCTCACTTGGCTTTATCAGCCAGTTCATTTAAAGTATCTTTCAACTGCCCCATCAAATTTCCATAACCTGCCCAGTCCCCGCCGGCAATTTTCTTTTGCGCCTCATCAAAAAGCCGGCTCGCCTTTTGAGAAAGGCTGGAAACTGTTTCTGCCGCGTTGGCCCCTTGCTCACCCGCAGGTTGTTGGCTGGACGGTTCAATAATATCTTGCCCGCCGAAGATTTTTTGCAGGGACTCCTCAAGTGTTCTCTCCATAACTACATGGTCGCCATGCGCTACAATCACACGGCTGAGTTCGGGCATTTTCCCCTGTGCCGCCTGGAGGTATAAAGGTTCAACATAAATCAGTGAGTCCTTTACCGGAATGACCATCAAATTGCCGCGTATAACCTGAGAACCCCTTTGGTCCCACAGGGAAAGCTGCTGTGAAATAGTTGTATCCTGATTTATCCTGGCCTCCACCTGCATGGGACCGTAGACCAGTTCCTGCTTCGGAAATTCATAAACGAGCAGTTTGCCGTAATTTTTACCGTCTGAGCGGCCGGCGAACCAGGCAATCATATTCTTTTTATTATGTGGCGTGAAAGGTATAATCTGTATATATTCGGGCTTTTCTTCCCCGGGCAGTCTGGCAATGGTATAGTAAGACTCCATAGTCTGTTCCTCACTGCCAAAGATTTCGGTCGGCAAATCCCACTTGTCTTCCTTATTATAAAAAACACGGTAATTCTGCATGTGGTAAACCATATATTTATTAGCCTGAATTGTAAACAGATCTTCCGGATAACGGATATGCTCCTTCAATCCGGAAGGCATTTCAGAAGCAAAAAGTCCGGGAAATATTTTCTGATAAGTCTTCAGTACAGGATCCGCAGAATCCGCAATATAAAACGTAACTTTACCGGTGTAAGCGTCAACCACAACTTTTACCGAATTCCGGATATAATTCATCTTATTTGAAAACGGTTCGGAATATGGAAACATATCGGTGGTTGTATAAGCGTCCCACATCCAGTATAGTTTGCCGTTATCAAGCACAAGATACGGATCTTTATCATAAAGAAGAAAAGGAGCTATTTTAGGAACACGCTGGTATAAACTACGGTAGTATAGCGCCTGGCTTTCGCTACTTATATCGCCCGAAAGTAAAAGTTTATAATCATTAAAAGTAAGGGTAAGAATCAAACGACGGACTATAGAACCAATTTTAACACCATCTTTGCCTTGATATGTCGACCAGGCGTTATCATCACCCATAGGATAATTAAACTCCTGGCTGCGAGTATTAACTATGACATAATTATTGGTCAGTTCGCCAAAGTAAATCTCAGGCCTGTTCACTTTTAAATTCGTACTTGTTGTTGGTGGAATGTCTTTTATAAGCAGGTTCGGGAGTCCTTCACCTGTGATTTCAGTTACCGGACTCATGGCAATTCCATATCCGTGTGTGTATTTCAAATGCTGATTAACCCATGTTTTGGCCTGATCGGGAAGAAGTTCCTGATTTAATTCCCTGGCCGCCAGCATCACCTGACGGTATTGGCCGTCGATATTATAACGATCAATATCGATGTCCTTAAATTCATAATAGGTGCGCATTTCCTGAAGTTGACTGTACGTCTGCTGCAAAGGCCTGTAATCCCATAAACGAATGTTTTTTATCGTATCCTGATTTCCCTTGACATCAGCAACATCTAATGTCTTTCCTGCAGGGAACAGTTTCTTGTCGATAGTATCAAGGTTATAAGCAATACGCGTGTATTTAATGCTGTTTTCAATATAGGGTTTTTCCTTGTCCATTTCGCTAGGCAGAACAACAAGTTTTTGGACTAATGCGGGATAAATCCCGTTTAAAATAATTGAGGCAACAATCATGAATCCTATTGCATATACAATAAAACGGAAGCGCCGCATGAAAATATTAACCAAAACTATAATACCTGTAATTGCGGCAAGAAAAAACATGACTTTATAAGCCAGTAGGTTTGCGTGAACATCTGTATACCCCGGGCCGAAGACAACACCTTTTGCGGAATGCAGAAGGGTATACTGCTGCAGTTTGTATCCCCATGCCATCAAAAGGAAATAAATAGCCAGTAAAATAGAAAGATGATAGCGGGCTGCTGTAATATCAAAGAATTTTCTCACGCTGAGGTTCCCGCTTGCAACGCTGGCCAGAAAATAAGCCAGCACAGTCCAGACAGCAATAAGAATTATTAGAGAGACTGACAATTTATAGAGAAACTGATAAAATGGCACTTGAAAAACATAAAAACTGATATCCTTATTGAAAATTGGTTCCTTTAAACCAAATGTGCTGGGGTGAAGAAATTTTTGCAAGATTACCCAGTCCCCTGTTACTGACGAACTTACCATCAAACCCATTAAAATGCTCACCACAACAAACACGGTAGTAACCGTTTTATTGTTTATAAACTTAAGCACAGGAGAACGCTGTAATGTTACTACGCCCCCCTCTTCAATCTCCCTGGACGATTGTGCCGCCGAAGTAATTGTCCTGCGTGTCAGCATAAGGCTTAAAAACAGCAATAAAAAAGTTAAAATAAATACAGCCGTGCGAAGGAGTATTTCAGAAAGATAACGAGTGGTAAAGACAAATTGATAATTTAAGCTTTTAAACCACAGCCAATCCACATACAGATGCCCGCCCCATTTGGCAAGCAAAAAAAACAAAAAAAGGGCTACCAAGATCCCTATTGCCAGCGGTCGAAATGAACGCAATGAAATTGCCTCCTTATA
This sequence comes from Desulfotomaculum sp., assembly GCA_003513005.1. Classification (NCBI taxonomy): domain Bacteria; kingdom Bacillati; phylum Bacillota; class Clostridia; order Eubacteriales; family Desulfotomaculaceae; genus Desulfotomaculum; species Desulfotomaculum sp. The sequence goes on along the minus strand of DOTD01000072.1, from coordinate 791 downwards.
TATAATTTGTTACATGGGTTTGGGTGATTTCTGCGACTCATCCGCCTCATGACGCAGCTTGGCCTGACAGAGCAGGCAAACGCTTACAGATTTCTTTGGGATATCTTCCTCGTCATCATATGGATCAGGCGCCGCTTCCTCAACTACAAAAAGACGTCCGCATAACATACACCGCTTATCCAAAAAATTACCCCCTGAAATGATAATGCATTTTAACGTATATATTCTTCATAAGGAGGCCGAATTCCTGCACTTTTCTTATTTTTCATAGGCGGGCAGTCTACTTGACACGCTCATAAAATTTATCCTATAATTAAATAGCAAAACAATAGGGGAGTAGCTCAATTGGTAGAGCAACGGTCTCCAAAACCGTAGGTTGCGGGTTCGATCCCTGTCTCCCCTGCCAGATTTCCCAAGGGTTTTAGCTCTTGGGAATTTTATTTGAAATAAAAAAGTGGAACAAATTTGGAACATTTCGTTTTTGTGGAACATAAGTGGAACACAATAATAAAGCACTCCCCAGCGGGATCATTGAATACAAAAAAGCGCCCCTTTCCGGAGCGCCCTCATTGCTTATAAAATACCTTCACAATTGCGATATTTACAGGGTCTATTTCACTGGTAAGGCATTCATGCTTGCCGCTTTAATCTAGTGCCAAATATAGGCACCCTGTAAAGCCAGGTGATCATTAAGAGGCTTGTCCTTCTTCTAAAAACAAGGGTTCTAAGCTGAAATCTACTTCAGTGCGCGTTTCCCGGTCAGAATAGTATAGCTCAGACACATCTTTTCC
>DOTD01000071.1 GCA_003513005.1 Desulfotomaculum sp. | reverse complement strand
TGTCAGGAATCAAAGGGAAGCACTTTTTTTTTTATCAGCTGGAAATTTCACCGGCAATTCTTTGTGAAAAATTTGCCGCTTTATTCGGTAGTTTTTCATTGTTTAAAACAGCAGGCGGGGTCGCAGATTTTATCGTCCGGTCCGGGATCGAGCAGGCGCACGATCATATGCCGGATGTGCTTTGGCGTTCTGAACTGGCCGTTCTGTCCTGCGGTAGCCAGCTTGCCCAGCATGTATTCGTACAGATCCCCCTGCATGTCCAGATCTTTGATGTCGTGTTCGTAAAGCTCGTCCAGGCCCGTAATGATCTTTTGCAGCACCTGCGGAGTCGGGATTAAAAACAGAGCGTCCTGCATGTAGCGGGAAAAAGATGAGTTATTCTCGCCGTTCATGGCTTTTATAAACGGAAATACTTTTTGGCCGACAATATCGTAAATTTTACGGGAGTCCATTGTCTTAAACCTGCTCCAGCGCATGGCCTGCCCGTCTTTATTCTGATGAAATATCTTGGGCAGCGTTTCTCCGCTAAGAGCTTCGGTTTGTTCTGTTTCCAGTTCCTTCTCGTCTAGCGACCGTATGAACATCAGGTAGGTAAGCTGTTCGATGACGGTCAGGGGGTTGGTGATCCCACCCGCCCAGATGTCAGTCCATATTTTATCAACCTTGTTGCGGATTTCGCCCGTGATCATTTTTTGCTCCTTACTGTGATGATAAAATCTAAAGTTATGGCGGTTTCATTGATACCGTCTGTAGCTAGTTCTTTTTTAGTATGACAGGATAAAAATTTCATAGTAAAGATAGGCCTTAACGTTTAGTAATCAGAGTGGGTAATGCAAGCTGTATTAATCTTACATCGGCAGTTTAACAAATTTTAAAAACTAATGGAATTCCTTTTCTGCTTCCCTTATTATAGAATCGACTTTCCCAACAGCTTTTTGCGCTTCGTCTATTTTTATATGGGGCTTCAGTTCATTTATTCTTATTGCCCTTATTAAGGCATTTTGGTTCCTGCCCTCTTCCAGTGTTACATATAATGCTGTAGCTAACCGTTCCAGTTCAGCAACACTAAGTCCTGATAACTTTTCTGAGATAAAAATAATTTGCGGTTTGTATTTTTGAGAGGTTTTCGGATAAAGTTCCTGTAACCTTTCCGCAGCCTCGCCGGGAAGATACGACGGGCCGTATGGATATGGCTTGCTTTTTAGTTCGACAAGCAAATTGCTTCTCATAACAGCGAGCTCATCCCTTAAATCAAAAGAAAAAGGCCCGTGTTTATAAAGAATAAAATCAAAGTTAAGTGGCACACCCAACATTTCTTGTAGAAAGTAAAGACTTTTTTGTATGTGGGTTTCACCGCACCAGCTACCGTTATCGCCCATATTTTTAATTAAGGATACTACCACTGCCTGGCGCTTAGTGCCTTCCATAAAGATTAATCCTCCAAAGAAAAAGTTTTTATAATGTCAGACCTGTTCTTTTTTAGCCATTCGCTGGATTCCTTCAATAAATCGGGTTTAATGAAAATATAGTCAAAAGAAGGAACGGGGAGTCTTTGGATAATATTTGACAGTTCGTATGATGTATAGATTCGTCCGTCACTGTGTAAAACAGGAAATCCTATGTCGCTGTCTTTAGCCGTATATGTATCTCTTTTTTGTAATGCTCCCTTTTGACAATCCGGCGGGCAGGACCGTATCCTTTTCCGGATTCTATTCTTGCCGCCGCCAGGAGCGCCGCCAGGACCTCATTATCCGTTATCTTCAACAATTCTTCAATATTTATTGGAAACCTGCCTTCAGGTAACCACTCAATTAGAAAATCTTTTAAATGAATATCATAAATTCTTCGTACATGATGAAAATACATCTGTGAATACATAAAGTAACGGGCTAACAGCAGAGCTTCCGCAGAATGGAGTCCGCCTTCTTCAATACCAAGAGCAGGTTCAACGGAAGCGTGTTCTTCACTGGTAGACATGGGTAATATTCGCACAGGATTGCTTCCCAGTTTGTTAAATCCTTGCACTTCTTAGGGCCAACTGCCAGCTTAATAATATCTTCCGAACGAAGCGGGGGTGTCATTCCTTCCCAGATATTTTTCATTTCTTCGCTGCGGATTATCTCAATAGTGAGAAGTTCATGATCTCACCCTTCCGGCAATAACTCCTTCTCCGCAGCGTGGGAAAACGGCAGGTGACCCAAATCATGACAAAGCGCCGCCATGCGAAGAACACTGCGCCAGTATCCAAGTTTCTTTTTTGTCACTAATTATTTCAATAATATCATATATAAAAAAGGGGTGAAAAAAATGAAAAAAGCTACTACCAGTTGGGTGGTTACAGGACTTGGCGCAGCGGTTACGACAATTGGAGCGACTGCCTTAAGCGGCCCGCTAGCTGCAGGAGCGATTGGTTTCGGGGCCGCTCATATTGCCCTGGGGCTGTTGGATATGGCACGCAACAGAAGATAGCCCCCGGTTCTTTTTTGCGCCTTCGGGCGCACTTTTTTTATAGATTTAAAGTATTTGTATAAATCAAAACCATTTCGGGAAAATAAAGACAACGTCCTTTTATGGACGTTTGACAGAAGCGGGAAGTTAAGTTCACTTTGTGTGGATCTTTCCGCTTCATATTTTTATTTAAGGACAGGCAACAACCAGCCTGTCCCGTCCGGCAAGGTCGCATAGACATTCATACTTCCATCCGGAGATATCCAGAAAAGACGCAATTTCCTTTCCTTGTTCCGGGCCTATCTCCATTAAAAGAAAACCGGGCTTCGTTAAATAACATAATGATTGGGGAATCAGCCGCCTGTACAAATCCAAACCGTCCGGACCTCCGTCAAGCGCTTCCCTGGGCTCGAACAGACCGACATCAGGCATCAGGCTGTCTATCTCAGCTGATTTAATATACGGCAGGTTTGCTGTGATTAGGCTAACCTTTCCCTCCAGTCCCAAACCGCCCAGGGGCGCCAACAGATCTCCCCGGCTAAAAACAATCTTTCCCCCGACTCTGTGAACACCGGCGTTTCTTTTAGCAATTTTAAGGGCGCAGGGAGATATATCCACGGCGTATATTTTGGAAAGCGGAAGTTCCTTAGCCAAACTAACCGCAATGTTTCCGCAGCCTGTTCCTGCATCAGCGAAAATTACAGGCTTGCCAGGCCAATAATTTGAATAAAGTTCAAGAGCTTTTTCAACCAAAAGCTCGGTTTCCGGCCGGGGGATTAAAACATCCCGGCATACTTCAAAATCCAGGCCCATAAATTCCTTGCGGCCTGTCAGATAAGCCACAGGTTCACTTTTTCCCCTTCTTTGCACCAGCTTGCAGAATGCGTCTTTCTCCTGTGGACTTAACTGGCGCTCACCTTCCCGGTACAGACCGGCTATGTCCATACCCAGGCAATGGGCTAAAAGAACCTGGGCGTCAAGATAAGGGGTTTTTATGCCTTGATCATTAAGATAGGCCCTGGCCCAGGCCAGCGCCCAATTTATACTCCTGTTCCGGCTTTTCAACTTACACGGCATAAGATCAGACACTCAGCTGCTGAAGACGCTCATACTGGTCAGCTTCCATCAAATTAGCTATAATATCGCTCAGCTCACCGATCATTATTTCGTTCAGGCGGTGACTTGTATAACCGATCCGGTGGTCGGTAACCCTGTTCTGGGGGAAATTATAGGTCCGTACCCTTTCGCTGCGGTCCCCGCTGCCTACCTGAAGTTTGCGCATGCTGGCGGTCTTTTCCCGCTGCTCTTCCTGAACACGGTCAAGCAGCCTGGCCCGTAATACTTTCATCGCTTTGTCCTTGTTTTTGTGCTGGCTTTTTTCATCCTGGCAGCTTACCGTAATTCCCGACGGGAGATGGGTAATTCTTACCGCTGACTGTGTTGTATTTACCGACTGCCCTCCCGGCCCCGTGGAGCAAAAGATATCAATACGCAGGTCTTCAGGGTTAATATCCACATCAACTTCCTGTGCTTCCGGCAAAACCGCCACTGTCGCAGCGGATGTATGGATACGCCCGCCGGATTCAGTAGTCGGAATCCGCTGCACCCTGTGTACCCCGCTTTCAAATTTCAGCCTGCTGAACGCTCCCTTCCCCTCGATAAGGAAAATGATTTCTTTAATTCCTCCAAGGTCAGTAGGGCTTGTGCTCATTATTTCACATTTCCAGCCCATTTGTTCGGCGTAGCGTATATACATACGGAACAGATCCGCCGCAAACAGCGCCGCTTCCTCACCGCCCGTTCCGGCTCTGATTTCCATGACCACATTTTTCTCATCGTCCGGATCCCGGGGCAGCAGGAGAACACGCAACCTTTTTTCCAGCAAATCCTTTTTTTCCAGCAGCTGATTCAGCTCAGCCTCGGCCAGTTCCCTGAAATCCTCATCCTCAACATCCCCCGCAAGCATCTCTTTTGTTCCCTCTATCTCCCGGAGGACTTTTTTATAATCCCGGTACAGGGCTACCACGTCGTTAAGTTCCGAGTGGGCTTTGACATACTGCTGCCAGTGTTCGTAATCGGCGATAATCTCGGGATCCCCGATTAATTTATTTAATGAGTCGTAACGCTCTTCCAGAGCGTCAAGTTTATCGAACAACTACTTCACCCTCTTTAGGTAAGACCGCCTGCAGTGCTGAAATGGCCACCTCAACCTGCTCCCTGTCCGGCTCCCCCGTGGTCAGCTTCTGCAGCCAGCGCCCCGGACCGATAAACAACCGGCAGATAAAAAAATTCTGGTATTTGGCCGAAAATTTGAGCAATTCATAGGAAAGCCCGGCTAAAACCGGCAGCAGCACAATCCGGGAAAGAACTCTCCATAAGAAGTTTATATCAGGAAGAAGTGAAAATAAGAAGATGCTTAAAACCAAAACAATAAGTATAAAACTGGTTCCGCAGCGGGGATGATAAGTTGTGTGTTTTATAACATTGCCGACTGATAACTCATCTCCGGCTTCAAAGGTGTTGATTACCTTGTGCTCAGCGCCGTGGTACTGAAAAACCCTGCGGATATCAGGCATCCGCCCAACGCCGTATATATAAAGGACAAAGACCAGGAACCGTATCGCTCCCTCGATCAGATTCTGCAAAAAATTGCCTTTGACGCCAGGCGCCAGATAATGAGTGATCCCGGTGGGCAAAACGACAAAAAGAAATATGGCCAGGGCAAAGGCGACCAGAAAGGTCAGTGCCATCTCCCAGCCTTTTATTTCCTCTTCCTCGCCTGTCGCTTGTTCCGCCGAGAAGTTCAAGGCCTTTAAGCCAATTATCAGCGACTCGAAAAGCACTATTGTGCCGCGTAAAAAAGGCCATCCGAGGATTGGTATTTTTTTAGTGACTGAACTTATCGGGTTTAGATCCAGGGCGATACTCTGATCGGGACGCCGTACGGCAACAGCCCACGTACGCTGTCCCCGCATCATTACACCCTCAATAACAGCCTGGCCTCCGTATTGAACAGAGCCCATCAATTAAAACCCCTTATCAGGCCTTTCTTAAGTTGTTTCAAAACATTATTTCAGGCCGTATTTTTTACGGAAACGATCCGCCCGTCCGCCTGTTTCTACGGTACGCTGCGAACCGGTATAAAAAGGATGGCACTTGGAGCATATTTCAACACGTACTTCCTTTTTGGTGGATCCCGTTTCAAATGTCTCACCGCAGATGCAGGTTATCTTTGCTTTGTGATACTGGGGATGAATATCTTTTTTCATCTAAAAAACTCCTCTTTATTACTTTGAGACCTTAAAAATTATAGCACAAGGGGTCGGCCTTAGCAAGAATCTTTCCTTATCTGACAAGCATTTTTGGAGTTCTTTCTGATATCTGTCCTGAAAATAACTACCCTGCATCCTCCTCATGGCGCTGCGTTATACAGGCATGGGG
>DOTD01000070.1 GCA_003513005.1 Desulfotomaculum sp. | reverse complement strand
GTTTATCCTGATAAACAACATTTCCGGTAAAACTTTAACCAGGGAAACCTTTTTGAGACTATCAAGGGCATCAAGAATGAGGATTTTTCCCCCTCCATACCAAACACTGGAAAAAGGGCACGGACGAATTGAAAAACGCACCATTAAAACTGTTCCCGTAAAAAAGGGATAGACAAATTTCCCTTACGCAGCCCAGTTTGCCAGGGTAGAAAGATTATTCACGGATTTGCACGGCGAAAAGCCGAAGAAAGATATCCAATTTTACATTACCAGCCTATCTGCTGAAGAAGCGGATTCACAAGCTGTTGCCGCTTCTACGACAAGAACTAACTTATCCCTGTAAATGGTTACGGCTTGTTCAAGAATGTAAAGGGCTTCCTTACCCTGAGCGGCCATGAATGTATTGCTGTAAAGAAGGTCGATCATATCGGAAAAGACTCTGTCAAATTATCATTTTTATCTTTACCATTGATCTTTATACTTCCTGGTTTTGATAAAAGGTTTGGCTGGCCAGAAATTCCTGTATATATCGAAATAATTGCACTTGCCCTGGTTTTAATCGGGTATCTCATGACTATACCGGTATTAAAGGCAAACAGCTATGCTTCCCGAGTAGTCGAAGTTGATAAAAGCCAAAAAATTATATCAACAGGACCTTTTAAATAATAAATAAAAGCTGCTTTCGGCTAGGGCCTTAAGACAGATATATTTAGTGAAACTGGAGGCGTACTGCACGGCCCTTTAGCTTACCGTTACTGTTTTGGTTGCCTCGTTCCAGGTAACTGTCTTACCCAACGCTTCAGCCAACGCTCTTACAGGAGCGCAGGAAGTACCATTATACAGGTAACCTTCCAACTCCTTACCGCCAACAACAACCTTGATCTTCGGCAGTTCCATATCATCACCTTCTGTATTTAGATTCAGCCCCAAATAAGAGGCTATACCGCAAGCAATTGCCCAAGCTGCCTTATCCTGGAATTCAGCCGCTTTTAACAAGGTTTCTTCCTGAGGATTTGATATAAACGCAACTTCCACAAGGGCAGCAGGACAGTCAGAATGAACCAAAACGTATAGGTGATGCCCGACCTTATTATCGTCCTTTACTCCGCGGCCTGTTAGGCCAACAGCCGGAAGAAGCAGATCGTAAATCTTCTGGGCTAAAACCTTACCTTTCTGGCTGTCGTGCCATATCTCCATCCCGTGGGCGTTTGCAGTGGCTGAATTACAATGAATACTTACAAAACAGTCAGCCTTCTTGCTGTTTGAAATAGCAACCCTGCCCTGCAAATCACCCGACACATTACCGGACGGATCAGCCAGGGCTTTGTCAGTTGTGCGTGTGAAACAAACAGTAGCGGCCTGGGAAAGATAATTGCCAACTTTTATGGCGATCTGTAGGTTTACATCTGACTCTTTTGTCCTGGCAGGACCGACAGCGCCTGAATCCCAACCGCCATGACCAGGATCTAAACAGACTAACATATGATCATCTCCTCCTTTCTTCTTGTTATTTGTTCAATATAATCTGTAACAGTCAGACATAAATTTACTATATCAGACAATATTTATCAATCGTTTTAATTTGCAGTATTTTGTAGAATTAAGAAACGAGTATCTTTATAATCCTATATACTGCCCCTTTCTAACTATAAAAAAGAAGTGGATAATCCACCTCTCTTTTTATCAAGTCCATCTTTATCAAATGTTCTCATTTTATAATCGCAGATATTAATTTCATATTTAAGGACAAAACTTTCAAACTCTTGTACTGACAGGGATTTTTGATTAGAGAAATTTTTTGCTTATTTTATCGCCGTTGTATAAAAAGACGACTTTTTTACTGTCAACGACAGTCTCGATGTGTATCTTTCTCCCCCATATCTGATGTACATAGGGAAGGGTCTTTTCCAGATAGAAAACGTCCAACTCAATACCTTCGTAATTGTGCTTCAGATACAAATCACCCTGCTTTCCGTAATCGCCATCCTCCACCACAAGATAGGGAAAACCGCAGTTGGTCAGGCTGTCGACAATCACATCCCGTACTACTTCCCAGTCCTTTTCCACCACTTTCCACTCTGTGCCCTGCTTTTTATACAGGTACAAATCCAGCTCCTCGATAAGATCTTTGCTCAGGTAGTTCCTTAAAAAGGAAATATCGTTTTCGGATTCCCTTACCTCAAAGATCTTGTTTCTTCCCCCGCCTTCAGCCCTTTTATACTTTTCCTTTTCTTCCTTACCGGGTTGGTCCCATCTTTTTTCAATGGATTCGTAAAGCTTCAGGCCGATCAAATAGGGGTTCAAATGAAAACGGGAAGCCTGAACAACCCCGGTATGCATTTTGGCAAATTCTAAGGCCTCGTCCTCAACTAGATCCAGTTCGCGCATTATCTTCAGGTGCCAGTAAGTTGCCCAGCCCTCATTCATGACTTTGGTTTCCATCTGCGGCCAGAAGTAAAGCATCTCCTGCCTGATCACTGAAATTATATCCCGCTGCCAGTCTTTGAGGTCGCGGGAATGCTCCATTAAAAAGAGCAGTAAATCCTTTTGCGGGCTTTCGGGAAATTTCACGTTATCTTCGCTTTTATTTTCCCGGTTGGGCTGATCGATCTCCCAAAGGTCATCATAGGTCGTATCTTCAGGTTCCTTTTTTCTGTTCTTTTTAGGATTGAGAAAGCAGCGCGGGTCGACATGCTCCTCGATTGATATAACCGCGTCCAGGAAAGATTCAACCTTGTCTTTGCCGTACTGCATTTCGTAGCCCCTGAACCGTTCCGCCGCCCCCGCCATGGACTCGACCATATTGCGGGCAGTGCGTCGAAAATGAACGTTATTCTTAAAGAAATCACAGTGAGCGAGAACGTGAGCAATGACCAGCTTGTTCTGAATAAGTGAATTCCCCTCCAGTAAAAAGGCATAACAGGGGTCGGAATTAATCACGAGCTCATAGATCCGGCTCAGGTTGTAATCGTACTGGGTTTTCATCTTGTGGTAGGCCTTGCCGAACGTCCAGTGTGAATAACGGGTGGGCATACCGTATGCCCCAAAAGTATAAAGTATGTCAGCCGGGCATATTTCAAAAAAAATATCGTAGAAGTCAAGCCCGAATTCTCTCGCTATGGCGGTTATCTTTTCAACGGCTTTTTCCAGCAGGCGCAGTTCGTCATTTGCCATAAAAATCACTCCTAACCAGATACAGCTTTGAAGATTACATACATAAATAGTATATGTTCACCGCTGCGCCTTTTGGACGTCTAAAGCTGTTTTTCTTGAAGTTCTTTTCCTGGTATAATTTATGTTTATAGAGTACCCCGCTTGTTCCTGGTGGATATTTTGTTTGAGGTAAAGAGATGGACGAGAAGGAAACGAATCTTTATTTTTATCTTCTATTCCTGTTATAATCCGGATGAGATATTTATTAATAATCTGGGGGGGAGAACATGAACTGGAAAGACTTTATCGATCTTCTCACAGGCTGGCTGCTCCATTCGGGGCTGCGCATCCTGCTGGTTATCGCCGCCGCTTTTATTGCGGAACGTCTGATCAACACCGCCTTTAAAAGGTTCGAGAAAGTGCTGACCAGCCAGGAATACGTACAGGAAAATAAAAAACGCGTCCATACTCTATTGGGAATTCTGCACAAGATAGTTAAAGTCAGTGCTTTTGTGGTGGCTGTGATTATTATCCTCAATGAATTGGGAATCGATATCAGGCCGATTATCACGGCGGCTGGAATTGGCGGCCTGGCCCTTGGCTTCGGCGCCCAGAGTCTGGTCAAGGATGTAATCAGCGGATTTTTTATACTCCTGGAAAATCAAATCAGGATTGGCGATATCGTCTCTTTGAATGGCACTTCGGGTGAAGTTGTTTCAATAAATTTAAGAACGACTGTGCTGCGGGACTTGAGCGGTGTAGTTCACATATTCCCCAACGGTTCAATAACTTCGGTCTCCAACATGACCAAGGATTGGTCAGGGTATTTGATCGACCTGGAAATCTCCTACCGTGAGGACATTGACTATGTTATTGGGATACTTAATAAAATAGGCGATAATTTGTCCAAAGATCCTGAATTCAAGCAGCTGATCCTTGCCCCTTTGGAAGTGCTGGGCGTTAATAATTTCAACCCCAGCGGAGTCATCATCAAGCTGATGATTAAAACACTGCCCCTACAGCAGTGGAAGGTTGGACGCGAGCTTCGTAAAAGGATTAAAAATACCTTTGATGAACTGGGAATAGAAATTCCTTACCAACACATAACTTTATACTGGGGGGAAGAGAAGAAGTAAATGAAGAAAACCGCTGCATCCACTCACCCGGCTCTGTGAACAAATCTCACGGCAAATTCCGGCATACAAGCGTCAACCAATTATTGAACCCGGAGAAGCCAGATCAAACCCCCTGCCTAACACTTTTCCGATCAGATCGGAAGGAGAATCAATATGCCCGTATCTTACAGCAAGTGAACGCACAAATGGCTGGTTAAGACTGCGGAAGATAGATTCTGTTTGTCTGTCCGAGAAACTGTTAAACATTTTTCTGTAAGAAAGCCCCTTTATTATTTCTTTACCCGGGTTTTTTTCCCATAGAACTTGGTAGGCGGACAGTCTTTCTCCGGTAAAATTATTCTGTTTAAGTGATTCAACAGCAACAGAAGCGCAATGGCCGGCGCTTAGAAGACCAAAATAGAGACCGCCACCGGAGATGGGTTTAGTCTGACAGGCAACATCGCCGACAACCATGACATTGTCGCCGTATACCCTTTGAGGAAGACCGACAGGAATAATGCCGCCGGTTGTTTTCTTTATCTTCATGTCCTTAAAAAGTTCCGGATATCTTTCAATAAGCATTTTAAAACAATGTAACGGCCCTGCTGAATTATCAAAAACTCCCACCCCCACACGGCTTTGTTTTTCATCCAAGGGAATGATCCAGCCAAACCAGCCTGGTGAGATCGATCTCCCCAGAAAGAGTTTTACAGAGCCGGCTTCTTCATTCGGCATCTCTACTTCAGCGGCAAAGGCCCTGACTTTTATTTCAGGCCGGGGTATATTGATAAAACGGGCGGTTAAAGAATTCACCCCGTCAGCGCCAATTAACAGGGGTGTTTTAAATAAATGTTCCCTGCCGCCGGAAATTGCTTTTATCTCAATTTCATTCCCATTTCTTCTAAGACCAACAACCCTTGTGGATAATCTCACATCCACCCCGTTATCAACGGCCTGCGTGTATAACCGGCGGTCGAACATAGTTCTGTCTATGGCCAGGGCGCATACCTTGTCAAAGTTAAGCGGCATAATCGCTCCAAGAGGGTAACTACTCAGCTACGTAAATATTTTTCTCAAATTACGCCTCAATAGAAAAATAGTCCTGGACTCAACGCTGCAAATCATGTAATATGGAAACATGAAAACAGAAGCTGAATTCCGGGTAACAGAGATAACCGAATATCACGTCCAGGCAGTCTTAGCGATTGATCTCTGACAACCCTTCATGGAACCGCAGCAGGCTGTCGAGGGAACTCTGCCGATTCTGGAATTGGCACTCTCCCACAGGACAGATAAAGGATATGGCCTGCCGGGATCTCTTGCTCAAACTGGAGCAGCAGGGGCAAATCGTATTGCCCACACGCTTAGGAGCCGTAGCAAATTAAAGAACCTGCTCCCTTAAAATGATAGAAGTAATTGAGCCTGGTCACACATCCAAAGAAACTGTTCAAATATCTGCTCTATCGATTCCACTATCTTGGCTTCAATGGCGCAGTAGGCGAGAATATGAAG
>DOTD01000069.1:71888-106207 GCA_003513005.1 Desulfotomaculum sp. | reverse complement strand
GATGCCCCTGATCTGTTCAACCTTATCTTCTGTTATTTCAGGCCTTGTCCGATATTCCATACGAATTTCCTTCCACCGCGATTTTCATAATGCAATATTCGACATCGGATGGTTGGAGTTCTGTTTTTTTAAAAATTTTAATCAAAAAAAGCGCGGCATTTATTTCTTTTGATGTTGCGTTTGCCGCGCTTTTATCCTTTTCTCTATTGAATAGGTGATGTTATTTATTTGATAAAGAACATTCTATTTCATGAATGGAAATTAAATAGGACTGTGAATAGTAACCTTGAAACAGCCCGTTATTATTTATACCCTGAAATTTTCTTTTATTTCCCTGCACAAGTCTTCGGGCATTACCACACTTACCGGTTCCTGCATGATTGCCTGAAAAAAGTTCAGATCAGGCGCATAGTCCCTTGTATTCAGAAAGGTCCTGGGTACAATCCGAAAGTGGGCGGGAAAATATCCCTGTTCTCCCGGGCCAAAGAACAACGAGGCATTGAAGCTGTATATATTCTTTTTTAAATAATACTCAAAAATTATACGGAGTCCGGATACAAGCTCGTCAACGTTTTGACCAGTAAATTGTTCAATGTAAAAAACACCGGGAAAAATACACAATATTTCTCCGAGAATGCCCAGTGAAATAAAAGAAGTAAGCCAGTATGAGTCTCCAAGCTTCCCTATATATCTCTCTCCCCTGTTTTGCTCCTCCCGAATAAGTTCCGACCAATAATCCACCTGGTGCTGTTCAAAAAATGTTTTCGATGCTTTAAGTTCATTAAAGAATTGATTGCCAGGGTATTTCGTGGCAAAGTATTGCTGATGCGGGTGAACCAGGCCGCCGCCCGAAGGAGGCATATAGTTCCAGGCCATCAGGTGAAAAGGGATAGACGGGTCCTCTGATTTGACCCTTTTTAAAAATTCAATTCCAACTGAGAATGAATCAGTTAATCTTTTATTATTAAATTCATCCAGAGGAACAACATGATCATCGGTCATTATATTTACGGCGCTATAAGTATCATAAGGGAAAAGGTTGGGAACAAGCAAAGATTCCCCTTGCATCATGCGGCCTTTTAAGATTAATTCATCCGCAAATTTCGGCGTAGCTTGAGTTTTCAGCTCACCGCAAAAAGGGCAGTAACCTTTAACCAATGGATCCTGATACTTTTCCAGGTCAAGTTTCTGTGCATTAATCGCGCCGACATGCGAAAAGTGGCCTGTCTTTCCGGTCAGGGGATCATAACGCACTTGGATATTTTCTTCAGTAGGTTCAAATCCCTTTCGGGGATCTAAAAATACACTTTTCATATAATCAATTTCAAAGGATATTTTGGAAGGCATGGAAACAACCTCAGTTCATTTTTTTATTCTTTTAAAAGCCATCTTCGATATTTATAAAAAATATCCTGCAGCTACAACTAAAACCGGAATGATGTAAGATTCCTACCCATAATGCTTGCCCGACAAAAAATCTGCCACTTACCATAATATGGTATATTTCTTTAATTGTCGTTAAGAGGGAAATTATCAGTTGAGAAAGAATTATTTTATAGAAAGGGAACTTAAGGCATTGCCCTCCCTTTGCTGATGAACTTTCATCCTGCTGCCGGAGCTGCTTTAGCAGCATAGGTCAATCCATTACTTAATACTTAAAAAGGAGCAAATACACCTTTGAAAGACGAAGAACTGAAAAAAAGAAAAAATGAAATATTTTCTTTAATCGCCAAGGATAAGTTTTTAGCCGCGGCAGAAAAATTAATTGCCTTAGAATATACCTGGAGTAAAGAAATTTTTTCTGAATGGCGGCGCAACAGGACAAAAGAGGAAAAAGAATTAGCCGATCAGGCTTATCATTACGAAGAAGATTATTTTCAAGACATGCTTTTAAATGAGTATAAAGATCCGTATGTGTGTTCTACGGAAATGGAAGACGGAACCTGGGAAGAAGTTAAAGCAAATATTTTTAGCTACAGTCATATACTGGACACCTGGATCTTTAAACTAGAAGAAATTGAAGACTGCTGCAGTCAGTGTGTGGGCGCCAGAAAGACAATAACAATTGATCCCGCCCAAATTTCCGCAGGAGAAGATCTTGATCTTACATTACTGCATGAATTAATTCACGCTTTTGAATTTATAATGCCTGACACTCATAAGCAGTATGTTACACTCAGGTTATTTCAAAAACTGGAGCCTCTAATACCGGGCTTGTTGGATAAAATCGAGGCAGATCTTCACACACAATCAAGTGAGCACACTTTACTGTTTTTGCTTAAATCCCTGGACCTGGATTTAAGGTTAAACAAACCACCGGGCACTATATACTCACATAATATAGGAAACCCAGACCTGCTTTAGAATCACGGGGTTTGCCTTATTCGGCCAAAGCTGAAGCCTGTGTCCATTCAACCCCTGCAATTCCTTGCGGGTATCAGACCCATCATAAAAACCCATGTTTCAAATCTGAGAAACATGGGCTCATTAAAATGTTACGTCTCGGCTACAATCCTGCCCATTTCAGGAGAGGATAAGTTTGAAAAATAAAAAGTCTTTATATGCCTTACTGATAGGTGCTCCTATAGGTTGCTTAGGCGGCTTAATCGGTTTAGGCGGCGCTGAGTTTCGGCTGCCGGTACTGGTCGGCTTATTTCAATTCTCAGCCCGTCAGGCTGTATCGCTAAATTTAGCCGTGAGCCTAATAACACTTTTATCATCGCTTATTTTTAGAATCCCCAGTGCTCCTTTTCCCAAATTAGTTCCTCTTGTACCGATAATTATAGCCTTTATTGCTGGAGGAATGAGCGGCGCATATATTGGAGCGCTTTGTGTTAAAAAAATATCTGAACATACTCTGGAAAAGGTTATCCTAGTTCTGCTACTGTTCATTGGGTTGTTGCTCATAGGAGAATCGTTTTCCCCATTTGTAACAGGGGGAATTTCAGCGCCCTTCCCGGTCCTGCTTCTAACAGCCCTGGCGTTTGGCATAGGTATCGGCATGATCAGCAGTATGCTGGGAGTTGCCGGCGGTGAGTTAATTATTCCGACCCTCTTACTTGTTTTTGGCGTCGATATTAAACTGGCCGGGACAGCAAGCATACTGATCAGCCTGCCGACAGTGATTATAGGGCTGGGTAAGCATTATACCAACGGCGCTTTTGCAAACAAAAAAGACCTTTCCGAACTGGTCCTGCCAATGGGAATCGGTTCAATAATCGGTTCATTTATTGGCGGCATGCTAATTATTTATATCTCGGGTAATTGGTTGAAACTTATTTTGGGATCGATTCTAATCATCTCCGCAGTAAAAATATTCAATAAAGTACGGAAGGGAAATAATAAATCCGATTCCATTCAAGAACCTTGCTTGCCTAATTAAAACACGAGCTTGAAAGTATAAGTATTATCAATACTGACATCATTTTAACGCAAAATTAAAAGCGTCTCAATCACTTGAGACGCTTGACTTTTCCTGGTTGCGGGGGTAGGATTTGAACCTACGACCTTCGGGTTATGAGCCCGACGAGCTACCAGCTGCTCCACCCCGCGATAAGATATATTGAATTGTACTGTATTGGTGGAGGGGGTAGGATTCGAACCTACGAAGGCGTAGCCGGCAGATTTACAGTCTGCTCCCTTTAACCACTCGGGAACCCCTCCCGGATCTCTTCATATCTGGAGCCGGCGAAGGGACTCGAACCCATAACCTGCTGATTACAAATCAGCCGCTCTACCAATTGAGCTACACCGGCGACACAATTTTAAAGCCGCCTGGCGGCTTTATTAATGCGTGCAGAACTTATAATAGCAAAAAATACTGTCTGTGTCAATAGGATTGCGTTTTAATTAATGCCCGGCCAAATCTGTCGGTTGTTTTAATAATTAATTTATTCAAGAAGGATTCAGTCGGATACTGTCAAATTAAAACCATACCGGATAATAATTTGTGTTTTTGCTAAAACTTTAAAAAAAGGACATGCGCTATAACAATAACCGGAGGTATTAATTTGAAAAAAACTCTTTTAATCCTGGCAGGAATATTAATCGTCGCAGTGGTTACCGGCTATGCAAGCAAAAATCTGTATTTTTCCTGGAAGGGCAATTTAAAAACAGAACAAGCCAGCCAACAGGCCAGATCTGAAAAAGCTCTTCCGAAAACTCAACCCCAAAACGGGTCAAGTTCAGATAAATCTTCAATTAAAAACTCTTCTGCTCAGAGCTCTTCAACTAAGAAATCTGAAACCCCGGCAAACGGGGGAAAATCAGAAAACATACCCGTATCTTCCCAGTACGGCAGCCTTTCCAATTCACTGCATGGCTGGGGTTTAAAAAGAAACAGCAACCATCTTCAGCCTGAGATGCCGGCCGGCATCCGGCAAACCTTAGCCCAAAACAATGCCTATTGGATAGGCAGCCCGGATGAAAAAACCGTCTACCTTACTTTTGACGAGGGATATGAAAACGGCTATACGACGGGTTTTTTAGATATTCTTAAAAAACAAAACGTCAAAGCGGCATTCTTTATTACAGGGCATTACCTGGAGTCACAGCCGGAACTGGTTAAGAGGATGATTCAGGAAGGACACATCTTGGGGAATCATACGGTAAACCATCCCTCTATGCCCAGTTTGACAGACGGGCAGATCAAGGAAGAAATTGAAAAACTGGCGTCTGATTTCACTGCCCTGACAGGAAATAAAATGTTTTATTTCCGCCCCCCAATGGGTGAATACAGTGAAAGAACACTGGCTGAAACAAAGGACCTCGGCTATTATACTATATTCTGGAGTTTTGCTATGGCCGACTGGATACCTCTTCCGGGGGGTCCGCAGGAGGCCTATCAAACTGTAATGGACAACCTGCATAACGGCGACTTGATACTTTTACACGCCGTATCCAAGGACAATCTGGAATCTCTTGATAAAATGATCAGCGATATAGAGGCTCAGGGATATACGTTCAAAACGCTGGATGACCTGGTTAAAAAATAAACGCTTTATTCTTTCTTAGTAGTACTGAGTACGGCCATAAAAGCTTCCTGGGGAATCTCCACATTACCGACCTGCTTCATGCGTTTCTTGCCTTCTTTTTGTTTTTCCAGAAGTTTGCGCTTGCGGGTAATATCTCCTCCATAGCACTTGGCGAGCACATCCTTTCGTCTCGCCTTGACGGTTTCCCGCGCTATTACTTTATTGCCCACCGCAGCCTGGATAGGCACATCAAAAAGCTGTCTCGGCATAAGGGAGCACAGTTTTTCCACCAACTGCCGCCCGCGCTGGAACGCTTTATCGGCGTGAACTATACAGGTAAGGGCGTCAACAGGCTCGCTGTTAACCAAAATATCCAGCCTGACCAGCCTGCCCTCCCTGTACCCGGCGAGTTCATAATCCAGGGAAGCATACCCCCGTGTGCGGGATTTTAAATGGTCAAAAAAGTCATAAATAATTTCACTTAAGGGAATTTCGTATGTAATCATCACCCGGTTTTCTCCAAGATACTCCATGTTCAAAAACACACCCCGGCGCTCCTGGCAAAGCTCCATGACGGATCCGATATATTCCTTGGGCATCATGATCACAGCAGAAACGAAAGGTTCTTCCGTCTTTTCAAGACTTCCTGCAGAAGGAAGCTTTGCAGGGTTCTCGATATAGTACTCTTCCCTGTGAGTGTTGGTTATCCTGTAAACCACACTGGGAGCGGTTATAATCATGTTTAAACCGTATTCACGCTCTATTCTTTCCTGAACAATTTCCATATGCAGCAGGCCCAGAAACCCGCACCTGAAACCGAAACCCAGCGCAATGGAAGTTTCTGGTTCGAAAACCAGGGAAGCGTCATTTAACTGCAGTTTCTGCAAGGAATCCTGCAAATTTCCATAATCCCCTGTTTCAACCGGGTATAAACCGCAATAAACCATGGGCGTCGCTTTACGGTAACCAGGCAATGGTTCTGATGCAGTATCTCCCTTTGCGGTAATCGTATCACCAACCCGCGTATCTTTGAGATTTTTTATACTAGCCGCAATAAAACCGACTTCACCAGTTCTTAACTTGTCTACAGGGGTCATGGCAGGCCGGAAAAATCCAACCTCGTTTATTTCAAAATCTTTGCCCGATGACATTACGCTAATCCCCATACCATTGCGGAAACACCCGTCGACGACACGCACATAAGCTATTACGCCTTTATAAGAATCATAATGGGAATCAAAGATAAGAGCCCGGGAAGGGGATGATTCGCTGCCTCTCGGCGGAGGAATATGCAAGACTATCTGCTCCAGCACTTCTTCAACACCAGTCCCCAACTTGGCGGAGGCAAGCACCACGCCGGACGCATCCATGCCCAGGATATCCTCAAGCTCTTTTATAACCACTGCTGGATCCGCGTTTGGCAGGTCAATTTTATTTATCACAGGAATTAAAACCAGGTCGTTTTCTACGGCCAGATAGGCGTTTGCCAATGTCTGCGCTTCAATACCCTGAACCGCGTCAACAACCAGCAAAGCGCCTTCACAGGCAGCCAGGCTCCGAGATACCTCATAATTAAAGTCCACGTGGCCGGGAGTATCGATAAGATTCAGTTGATAAACCAGACCGTCGCGGGCTCTGTAGTTAAGTCTTACCGCCTGTGCTTTAATTGTAATTCCGCGTTCGCGCTCCAAGTCCATCTGGTCTAAAACCTGATCGGTCATTTCCCTTTTGCTCAATGCGCCGGTATATTCAAGCAGCCTGTCAGCCAGGGTTGATTTTCCATGATCGATATGAGCTATAATACAAAAATTCCTGATTAACTCCTGGCCATTTCCCATAAAATGATTTACCTCCTAAATAGAAACAAGGTTTATTATACATCGGACATACAAATCTTACAAACTCCTTTACATATAAAAACAGTTGTTAAGAAAGACTATTACCAAACAGTTGTAGGAGGGAACAAGAAAATGAATAAATACAAATCAGCTGTCGTTTTATTCATCGCCTTTCTTGTCCTGGGTGGTTTCGTAATTTTCTCAAACGCCGAAAAAGCCCCGGCGCAAAACCGGCCGGTATACTGGGGCCTTACGGGAAACGATGTATCCCGTCTCCAGCAGACATTATATGACTGGGGTTACTACCCCGGACCGGTTGACGGCGTATTCGGAAACACTACTTACCGGTCGCTGATCAGTTTTCAGGCCAATAACGGATTGGCTTCAGACGGTGTTGCGGGACCGGCGACATGGGCTGCGCTGGGTTTTTCATCAGGCAGTGATCCTGATAGCCAGCCTGCGCCAGCCGAGGTTTCCCGGGGTGTAAGCAACCGTGATGAAACACACCTTCTGGCCAGAGTTATCGAGGGAGAGGCTGCCAACGAATCCTTTGCCGGCAAGGTGGCCGTAGGCGCTGTAATCCTCAACAGGCTGGAAAGCGCAGCTTTTCCGCATTCACTTGCAGGCATTGTATACCAGCCGGGGGCTTTTGAATCGGTCAGCAACGGGCAATACGACCGCCCGCTGACAGACGATTCGCTTAGAGCGGCTACGATGGCCATGAGCGGTTGGGATCCCACCGGAGGCGCCCTGTATTTCTGGAACCCGGCCAAACCGGTCAGTCCCTGGGTATGGACCCGTAATGTAGTTACCCAAATCGGGCGCCACATTTTCGCCAGATAAGGATTTAAGGTTCCTAAAAATTTTAATATCTTGCGGGGGGAGTTATTAAATGTCTACAATACGCTGGCGCCGGCTTCTGCCTTTAGCAATCGCAGTTGTATTGGTGGGCGGCATATTCCTATGGGGCTACCAGCAGTATACTATCCGTAAAAAACTTGAAGTGTCTTTAAACAATAAATATTACCGCTCATTTTATGACCTTCTGGAAAACGTCCAAAACGTCGAAGTACTTCTTTCCAAAGTGCTTGTAGCACAGGCGCCTGAACAGGACAGTAAAATATTTACAGAAATATGGCAGCGGGCTAATGCCGCCCAGGCAAACCTGAACCAACTGCCGCTGACTGACATCGCAACAGGCCGTACTTCCAAGTTCTTAACCCAGGTTGGAGATTATTCTTTCACATTGCTTCAAAAAGTAGCCGCCGGGCAACCCAAGTGTCAAAAAGACTGGAACACCTTGCAAACACTGTATAGACAGACCTCAACACTGAATACCGAGCTCCAGGATACTGAAAGAAGAATTGCTGAAGGCAAACTATACTTGGGCGAACTGGCTCAGCAAACGGGCAGGGTCGTTCAAAAAGAAGGGCCAAAACTGGCCAACGGGAACTTCCAGAAAATCGAGGACAATCTGAAAAGCTTTCCAACACTGATTTACGACGGCCCTTTTTCAGATAAACTGGAAGAAAAGTCAGCAAAGGGAATCACAGGCGCAAAAATTAATGTCTTTCAAGCAAAAACACGTATTTTAGAGCTTATCGAACACAGGCCGGGAACTAAATATATGGTGGAAGGAATTCGTAGAATTGAAGGTAAAATACCCGCTTTTCAGGCCGATCTTATTTCAACATCCGGGAGTTCCGGTGGAAAAGAAAGGCTGAGTGTGGCTGTCAGCAGGCAGGGCGGCAAATTGCTCTGGTATACATTATCCCGTAAAGTCGCCTCCAACAAAATAACCCTTGCCGAGGCCAGGGAAAAAGCTGCGCAATTCCTTTCTGAGAAAGGTTACAAAAATGTAACCCCCATCTATTATGAACAGGGGACGGGGATGGTTGTATTTAACTTTGCCGCAACACAAAACGGGGTAACGCTTTATCCTGATCAAATCAAAGTGACAGTAGCCCTGGATAACGGCCAAATTCTCGGAATCGAGGCAACGGATTACCTGATGACTCACCATCAACGGATCCTTCCCAAACCGGTCCTGACGCTTACCCAGGCCAGGGAAAAACTAAGCCCCCATCTCACAAAAATAAGCAGCGGCCGTCTGACCTTAATCCCCAGGGGAACGGCCAATGAAGTACTTGCTTATGAATTCCGGGGCGAACTCGATCAAGACACATTCCTAATTTATATCAACACATCAAACGGGAATGAAGAGCAGGTCTTGCGGCTGGTAAGGAACAAAGAAGGAATCCTGAGTTTTTAAATACGACGAAAATCTATACACATCCAAGCGGCTTGGGTAAACCAGCTGTTTTACAGGCGCCCTTTGCCGGCCCGGTTGGAAACAATTCATAAATATATTTCAGGTTGAAGCCGGTTTCTTTACAAAGCTTTCTAATCATTGGAGCAACCTGGAAATTTACATAGTATTCTCTTATATAATTAATTACTCTCCAATGATCTTCACTGAGTTCAGAAACACCTTCCGTGGCTGCGAGGGCAGCGGCAATATCCTTGTCCCACGAATTCGGGTCCTTGATAAAACCATCATCATCCACTTCAAATTCCCTGTCGCCGATCTTAATTGCTGACATTCAAAAACCTCCTAATTAACCTTTTACTGTAAAGAGTTCAATGCAGATTAAGATCTATAGACCAAGCCCCCGAGGGAAGATAATTTATCTTCCAGCTTGTAATAGCCTCTGTCAATGTAATCCGATCCGTTTATTTCCGTTTCACCTTCAGCCATCAATCCTGCGACAACCAAAGCTGCCCCTGCTCTTAAATCAGTGGCTCTGACCTGTGCGCCGTATAATTTGGGCACACCCTTAATTAATGCCATTCTGCCTTTTACTTTAATGACGGCCCCCATGCGTCTGAGTTCGTCAGCGACGCGAAAACGGTTTTCAAAAATATTTTCAATAATTTCACTTGTTCCGGTCGCAGTCGAAAGCAAAGTCATCATCTGTGACTGAAGGTCGGTCGGGAAACCGGGGTAAGGCATCGTTTTTATATCCAGGGAACGCAGGCCATCAACCGCCCTAATTCGAAGAGAGTCCTCTTCCTCGACAACCTCCAATCCGGCCTCGCGCAGTTTTGCGCTTAAAGGTTCCACATGAAGCGGAATAATATTTTCCAGTTTGATATCACCGCCTGTAGCTGCGGCGGCAATCATAAAAGTACCTGCTTCTATTCGGTCGGGTATAACATTGTAGTGAGTACACCCATTCAGATATTTTACTCCCTCTATCTTGATAATATCAGTTCCTGCTCCTCTGACCTTCCCGCCAAGGCAGTTTAAAAAACTGGCCAAGTCGACTATTTCCGGCTCTTTGGCGCAGTTTTCAATAACAGTTTGTCCTTTAGCAAGACAGGCTGCCATCATTATATTTTCGGTTGCCCCTACGCTGGGAAAATCCAAATAAACCCTGGCTCCCTCAAGATGACCTGCTTCCGCCTTCATGATTCCTTTTTCAAGGGACATTTTTGCTCCTAAAGCAGCAAAGCCTTTAAAATGAAGATCCATGGGCCTTAAACCTATATCACACCCACCCGGCAGGCATATTTCAGCCCGGCCGAAACGGGCAAGCATGGGTCCGATGAGCAGGTTCGAAGCCCTTAATTTTTTCGCCAGGGCATAAGTTGGCATTCCATTATGCCCATCGGGCATGGATATTGTTAAAGAGTCGTCTTCCGTCCATTTTAAAGCAGCGCCGATACTCTTAATCAGTTCCGTCATAACCCGGAGATCTTCGATTTTCGGGATGTTTTCAAGCAGTACGTTACTTTGAGCCATAACGGAAGCGCATAAAATAGCCAGCGCAGCATTCTTGGCGCCGCTAACCCGGACTCTCCCTGAAAGTACTTTACCACCCCTGACTATAAACTTACTCACACTTAAAGGGCCTCCCGCAACACAACAAATTACTTCTTATCCCTTAAAAGGCTTCTAGATCGCCCAGCTTTTCCAACCAGATTGAAATTCTTCAAGATTGGCTCCCAATATTTCGTCGATTGCTTTACTTATACTACCACCGCCTGCCAATACTTTCAAGATTTGATATACACTATCCGGTCCATATTTTCTTTCCATATACTGGATAGCAGAAAAGCATTGCCGGTAAGCAAGAGTCTGATCAGGCAGATCGTCAAAGTCCTTGTCCATCTTTCCAAAATCATACGGATCTTTTTTACCAAAAGAGTAATTACCTCCGCCAAACTGGAAACCGGTCAGCCTATACTCTTCAAACTGAGCGACTCCTTCAGTAAACCAGCGGGGTATATTTCCTTCTGTTACTTTATCCAAAACAAGGTGGGTTAACTCATGCGCCATAGGCCCTGAATTCATGAAGACACTTTCCATTTGCGCCTCGTCCCCCGGCAAAATCCACGCCTGGGGGGCCAGCACGCGTATTACCCCGGCGTGATAGGCTCCCATCGCGCTTATACTGGCGGGCCAGCCAAAAAAGTTGTTAAGCTCCTGACGGGAAGAATAGACAACCACTACCAGAGGTTTTGCGCTTGTAAAACCGTACTCATCAGCCACGGAATCATAATAGCGTTCTGCAGTTTTTAGCACAATCCGGGCGCCTTCAAGATCGCCTTTATTATACTTGACTAAAAAATGCTCTCCAGCCAAAGACGGCATGTCGTATGTATTGAGTAAAACATGAATGCGACAGGCTTCCCAGAATAAACTGTGGGCATATCCTCTTATTTCGGAAGGGACTCTGATTAATAAGGCAATAACAACAGTTAAAACAACGGTAAAATATTTTACAAACACTGATGGTGATAAACACTTGCCGTAAAGCATATGACGATTCTCAAAAGAAGTTAAGTTCATTTTTACCTTTCTAATCAACTAAATTAATTAATTGGATATTTAGTTGATCAACCGGTGGCCGGTAAATTTGCCTTCCACACTTCGATCATCTGCATTGCCTTGGCTTTCTCATCACTGTCTTTGGTCATCAAAATATATTTTTCAACATCCTGAATGCCCTTTTGATAATCTTTTTTGCCTTCAGCCAAAACTATTCCGCGGAAGTAATAAGCTTTTGCATTTTCCGGGTGGTTTTTTATTTCTTCTTCCAGGTATCGTATTGTTTTATCAAACTCACCCTGCTGAAAACCCATCGCAGCCAGTTCCAGAACTAAATCGCTGTCATCCGGGTTTTTTGGAACAGCCCGCTCATACATGTCAAAGGCGTCTTTAGACCGCCCCGCATTTGCATAAGCTCTGGCCAACTCGGCCAACGCCCCAGCATCGTTCGGATTACTTTTTACACTGGCTTCTAGATTTTTAATATTATCTTGGGGCGTTACATTTTTTTGCTCTTTTTCCACAGGCTCTACCAGTGATCCCCCTGCTATCCAGACAACCGACGAACCGATTAAACCGACTGATAAAACCACAGCAAGAATAATGAAAACAATCTTTTGTTTATTCCTGCGCCTTTCATGAAAGTTAGTTTTTTTGTTCTTAGGCATACGTCCTCCTTAACCTACTCAAACTTTTAAGCTATATTCCGTTGTTTTTATCTCTTTCATGGCCCGGTATGCTTTTAAATAAAGTGCGCATTCCAGCCGTTTTTTGATTATCCGGCAGGCAAGCTGATCCGGTTTATAAATCGAACTGTTAAATAGATGAGCGTTCGCATGGCAGCCTCCGCTGCAGTAGTTCCTGGCCCAGCAAGATCCGCAGCCTTCTTTTTTATACACATGGGCATTGCGGAATAATTGACGCAAATCCTCCCGGACCACGCCAGAATTTACGTCACCCATTAAGAAACCCTCCCGGCCTGCAAACTGGTGACAGGGATATAAATCTCCTCTGCTTGTTACAGACAGGTATTCAAAGCCCGCGCTGCACCCTCCCAAACGCTTGGGCAGGCAGACACCTTCATCTAAATCAATATTATAGTGGTAAAAATCTACTTCTTGCCCTTCTTCCAGCCGTGATATTATCTCTCTGGTCAGTTTTTCATATTCCCGTCCTATAGAAGGAAGATCTTCTTCCGACAGGGCATAATCCTCCTGAGCAAGGGCTATCACAGGTTCTACGGACACTTTGTTGAATCCCTGCCCGAGCATATGGGTTACATCATCTGAGAAATTCAGATTATAAGCCGTATAAGTTCCCCTCAGGTAATAATTTGCCCGGGGGTGAGCTTGAATAAATTCCAAAATGTTTTTAAAAACTGACTGATAGGACCCTTTTCCGTTTGGAAATACCCTCATCCGGTCATGGACTTCCGGGCGCCCGTCGAGGCTAAGGATTACGCTGATCTCGTTTTCACACAGATAGTCTCCTATTCCCCTGGTAAGTCCCAATGCATTGGTGGTCACCGTAAAATTTATTTCCTTGCCGAGCGCTAAAGATCTTTTCCTGCCGTAAGAAACAAGACGCTCAAGGACGGGAAAATTCAGCAAAGGCTCGCCGCCGAAAAAATCAACTTCTACTCTGCGGCGGGGCCCGGAAGAGGTAAGAAGAAAATCTATCGCTTGAGAGCCTATTTCCTCTGTCATCAAGCCGGCGCCTCCAATAGAAGAAACACCTGGTCTTGCAAAGCAATACCTGCATTGCAGGCTGCACCTATCGGAAAGGAACAAGCACAAGGCTTTTATAATCCGGTTGTCAGGTTGTTCCCAGGAACCATGAAAAGGATCCCCGGTAAATAAAAAACCCTGTTCAACCAGGAGTTCAATCTCCTCTACAGCTTGCTCAACTTCCTGTCTTGGATGCAGGGCAGAGTATTTATTGACGAGTTCTTCACACTTGCCCGGAATGTACCCGTCCAAAACGTCCCAGGCCACTTCACTTACCAAATGCAGGGCTCCGCTGTTGACATCAAGCACAAGCCTTGTCCCATCAAAAATAAACTTATGGATCATTTGATTATCTAAAAACAAGATCTATTTATTCTTTTTTTTGAGACATGTCTGATTGCTGACCGTAATCGATGTCTTGCAGGCAGACTGACAGGACGTCTGGCACTCACCGCATCCACGGTCATCAATCGCTTTAGTCAGGAATGGCCCCGTTATAGTTTTGATATGCTTACCCATATTGATTTTCTACCCCCTGATCAGCAATATGTTAAAAAGCTACCTTTAAAATTATACTAGCGGGCACGGGAAAATACAATAATAATACAATCTCTATTGCTTTTCACGCAACATAATATATATTAATGCATAGTAAAGTAATTATGGGTCTGGCAGTCGAAACGGAAATTTTGGCGCCGGAAGATAAAAAAGAAGAAGCTCAGCTGATTTTAAAAGCTTTTCCAGTCAGGAAGACAACATGGAACCTTAAGGAAATGAAAATTATGATTCCGATTGACTCTGCAGCAGTCGAAATTTTCGCGGCGGCAAATAATACAATCGCTCTTACAGGAGCTGGAATTTCGGTTGCCAGCGGCATACCCCATTTCAGAGGATGCGGCGGAATATGGGAAAACTATGATCCCGAAGAATACGGGACAATTCAGGCTTTTCAGCGGAACCCGGCCAAAGTTTGGAGCGCATTAAAGATTTTTTGCGATATTATAGATAAGGCCAGGCCCAACCCCGCCCATTTTGCCCTGGCCAGCCTTGAAAGACTTGGCTATTTACGGACCATCATCACTCAAAACATAGACGGACTGCACCAGGAAGCGGGAAGCAGCAACGTTATTGAGTTCCACGGCAATAACAGGTGGCTCGTCTGCCAAAAATGCGGTGGACGCTATCCAATCAAGGAAGTTGCAATCGATCTGCTTCCTCCGCTGTGCGCTTGCGGAGGGGTTTTAAAGCCCGATGTTGTGCTCTTCGGCGAAATGATACCGCATGATGCTCTTTACCGTTCTTACCTGGAAGCGAATAACTGCAGTGTTGTTATTGTTATTGGAACTTCCGCCGCTGTTGAGCCTGCGGCGAGCATACCCCGCATTGCAAGCAAGACGGGGGCAAAAATAATAGAAATAAATCCTGAGGAGGAAATGTCTTCAGATATTCACTTAAGCGGCTGCGCTGAAGAGATATTGCCAATTCTGCTTGAAAAAATCAACCGTCTTTCGCTTCAAGATACGTTACAGCCCAGGCAGCCATCCCTTCTCCAGTCCCCGTAAAACCAAGCCCTTCAGTTGTGGTTGCCTTTACATTTACTTTTTTACTGCTGATTGCCAGGACGCCGGCAATTTCCTTTTCCATTAAGGAAAGGTGACCAGCCAGGGTTGGCTTTTCTGCTGCTATAACAGCATCGATGTTACCCACTGAATACCCTTCCCTGGTTAGGATCAGCCCAACCTTATCCAGCAATAAAAGACTTGAAATACCCTTATAAACGGGATCTGTACTGGGAAAGTGCCTTCCTATGTCTCCTTCGCCAGCGGCTCCTAAAAGCGCATCCATTATCGCATGGACAAGTACATCAGCGTCTGAATGGCCATCCAGCCCTTTTCCAAAAGGTATTGTTACACCTCCCAGGATCAAGGGACGGCCTGTTACCAATCTGTGTACATCATAGCCAAAACCCACCCTTAATGACATCCGTATTCCCCCAAACTACCCCGTTGCTGCAGGAAAAATTCGATCATTGATAAATCCTCGGGAGTGGTAACTTTAATATTCCTATACGAGCCCTCGATAATCTTTACCGGGATGCCCATCGCTTCCACTAAGCCGGCGTCATCGGTGGCAGTCCTTCGGTCTCGGCGGGCCAGACGGTGGACATCCAGCAAAAGGGGAAAAGAAAAGGCTTGCGGTGTTTGAGCAAGCCATAAAGATTCTCTATTTAAGGTTCGGGCAATAAAATTTCCCGTACCGGTCTCTTTGACAGTGTCTTTTACAGGAACCGCCAGCGCTGCAGCGCCCCAACGCAGAGCACCGGAAACAACTTGATCGAGCTGATTAAGCGTAACAAGGGGGCGGGCGCCGTCATGAACAATTACCACCCGGGTATCTGCAGGCAGAGCGTTTAATCCTTCCCAGACTGAATCCTGCCGTGTTTTACCTCCCTTTACCAGACTGATCATTTTTGTACAGCCCCATTGCTCTGCAAGCGTCTTATATGTGTCTGATTCCCTTTCGTCCGCAACCAGGACAAAGCCTTTTATAAAGGGCGCTTCCTGCAGCGCCGCCAGGGAATAAGACAGAACAGGACGTCCACCCACGGGTAAAAGCAGCTTGTTAACATTTTCGCCCATCCTTCTGCTTTGGCCTGCAGCCACCACCACAGCCAGAACATTATCCAAGAACATTCACCTCATCGTACCTGGCCATGGTATTACTTTCATCCTGACGCAGCTTTGCAAAAATCATCCGTCCTGCTGCTGTTTGCAAAACACTGGTGACCAGCACATGGGCAGTTTGCCCGACGTACCTTTTGCCCCCGTCGATTACAATCATTGTACCGTCATCCAGATAGGCAACGCCCTGACCTGATTCTTTGCCATCCTTGATTACCTGGACATGCATCTCTTCTCCCGGTAATACAACTGACTTGATGGCATTGGCCAGTTCATTTATGTTTAAAACCTCAACACCATGAAGTTCGGCAACTTTATTCAGATTATAATCATTGGTAACGATTTTGGCTCCGATATGCTGGCCCAGTTTAACCAGCCTTGTATCCACATCACCCGTGCTTTCCAAATTCCTTTTATTATCATAGATCTGTACTCTTACCCTGGAATTCTTTCTGATCGAGTTTAAAACGTCCAGGCCGCGCCTGCCGCGGTTGCGCTTGAGCACATCTTCAGAATCGGCAATGTGCCTTAATTCCTCAAGTACGAAGGCGGGAACCAGTAATGTTCCCTCTAGAAAACCACTCTCGCAAAGATCCGCGATGCGTCCGTCGATAATTACACTTGTGTCAAGGAGTTTATGACTCCCGGCCTTTTTTTCGCTCCTGACACCTTTTTCCTTCCCCAAACGCGGCAGGTTGTTAAATATGCCCATCAGTTCTTCTCTTCTTTTTACTGCGACACTAATTCCAAGGTAACAGACGAAAATAGTTATTAGAATCCAGGCAATTATACCCATGATTCCCATTACCATTAGAATTGAACGTATTAAATTACAAATTATTAGTCCGATAATCAAACCAACTGCGCCCGCAATAAGATCCTGAAGCGGTGTTTTTTGCAGATTCTGCTCTATAAAGATTGCCATCCCCTTAGAACCGCGCATAATCCATGGCGCCAGAATCAACCCCACTACCAATCCAATCAATGCTCCCAGTGCAAGAATCCAAAAGCGAAGCTGTACGTCAGTGCGAAAATGAATTAAACCCAACCACAGTATCCTCGATGAAGCATAAAGACCTGCTAAAGCAAATAACGCTCCAATAAGAAAAAAAATCACTCTTCTTAGAATCATCTCTTTCACCTCCTTTGTCTTTAAAATAATTTATCCCTTAATTATAAGCCTTTTTACAGTTCAACGTCCAATAAAAAAATTGGCGAACTTTGTCACCAAAAACAAAAGATACGCCGGTTGCCCGACGCATCTTTAACCATCATTCTAGGCTAATGCGCTGTCAATTAAAAACTTGGTTTTTTCTTCCTCAAGCTCAATTGCCAGGGCCAGTTCACTTATTAAAATCTGGCGTGCATTTTCCAGCATCTTTTTTTCGCCGGAAGAAAGGGCTTTTTCTTTTTCCCGCCGTATTAAATTACGAACAACTTCAGCCACCTCAAAAATATCACCGCTCTTAATTTTTTCAAGGTTAGCGCGGTAACGCCTGTTCCAGTTTGTTGACATTGCCGTAGAGGTTCCTTTAAGGATCCAGAAGACCTTCTTTATTTCATCCTTGCCGACAACCTCCCGCAGACCTGCTTCCCGTGAAGTCATAATCGGTACCATTACCTTCATATCACCTACGGGGAGGCGAAGAATATAATATTGATTTCTCTCTCCCAGGACTTCTTTTTCCTCAATTGCCTCAATAACCCCCGCGCCATGCATTGGATAGACAACCTTATCACCAATCTTAAACAACAGCCAACCTCCTTTTCAAGAGAACAACTCGCTATTTGGGGGGGGGGAATTTTAACTTTATTTTTATAAAAATAATAACACACGTTGCAACCTTTGTCAAATAAGACAAAGGTTAACGCATTCCGTCCAGGGGATCGCTCCTGATTTTAAATTTAAAATATTTAAACATTTGACAGAACTTTCGATCCAAGCTATACTTAAAAAAAACAGCAAGGGGCGAAACCGTTATGGTAAAAAACTTAATTTACAGCGAATTTCAGAATACGGTTTCAGAGGTGCTGATCTGCAATAGAAGTGTTCTTGACGTTCTTTCCCAGATTCAGGAAGCAAACGCAAGACTAACCAGGGCTGTCACAAAAGCAGTAACCGGTTGCGGTTGCCTTAAGATTCAGGCCGGCAAAAAGGAAATCCCCTCGGACGTTCTGCTGGCTGATTTAAAAAATATTTTGGAATCCCATCTTATAGGAGAAATGTGTGAGGACTGCAAAGAAACAGTTGAAACAGCTGTTGGACGGTCCCTTTTTTATTTAGCTGCATTATGTGAACTGCTCGAACTGGACCTGCACGATGTTTTAGTTAAGGAACAGAAGCAGCTTAAAATCCTCGGTATTTTCAACCTGGCTTAAATTAAAAATGCCTTTCCTGGAAAAGCTGTTTGCGGTAACGGGCCAGGCCTTCCTTTATTGAACGGGCGCGTGCTTCACCTATTCCTTCTACTTCATCCAATTCTTGAATTGTAGCATTGAGGATATTTTTTAAAACCCCGAATTCCCTGACCAGGTTTTCTATAACCGGCAAGGGCAGCCGGGGGATTTTGCTTAAAATACGGTATCCGCGCGGGGAAACTATTTGATCCAGAACACCCACGTTTCCGGGGTATCCAAGTGTGCGTGCGATAAGTGAAAAATCAAGCAGGTCCTCCGCCGGCCAACTGTTAATTATATCCATAATCTGAGCCGGTGTTTTATCCCCTACGGCAGCAGCGTAGTCCTGAATGATCAGCAGGCTTTCCGGCTCGACGTTGCTGACCAGTTCTTCCATTTGCATGGTAATCAGACGGCCTTCGGCGCCAAGTTCACTGACATACTTTTCAATTTCACCTACTACACGCAATACCATGTCAACACGCTGAATATACCTTGCCACATCAATAAGCGCAACAGAATCTTCAAACTCCAGAATGCCCAGCTCATTGACAATCTTATCAAGCACAATACGGTATTTTTCAAGTGTTTGAAGAGCCTGGTTCGCCTTGGTAAGAATTACACCCAGATCACGTAAAACGTATTTCAGATTCCCTTTATAAATGGTAACTACGTTTCGCCGCTGCGATATGGAGATAACCATTGCGCTTGTTTGCCTGGCAACACGTTCGGCTGTCCGGTGCCTGATTCCGGTTTCAGTGGATGGAATACTTAAATTTGGAATCAGCTGCGTATTTGCCGCCAGAATTCTCTTGGCGTCCGAGCTTAAGATTATAGCCCCGTCCATTTTTGCCAGTTCGTACAGGCTTGCGGGGCTAAAGTCAGCATTAACCGCAAAACCGCCCTCTGAAATATCCATAATCTCCTGGCCGTCACCCAGAATGATCAGGCCTCCGGTATTGGCTTTTAAAATATTATCCAAACCTTCCCTTAAAGATGTTCCCGGCGCTACAGTTCTCAGCATCTTTAAAAGCTTTTCTTCGGACCTGTCTTCTCTCATCTAAACTACACCCCCAAGGCCGTTTCCATAGCTTCAGACATGGTTTCAATACCTAGTACAAGCATACCTGGCTCGTTTATTAAAGATGCGTTGTTTAACGGCGCCAGACACTTTGTAAAGCCTAATTTCACTGCTTCATTAATTCTTTTGGAAATCCCGCTGACAGGCCTTATTTCACCTGTTAATGCCACTTCTCCAATAGACACCAGAGAAGGATCAACCGCCCGATCACGATAACTTGAAGCTATCGCCAGAGCAATACCCAAATCCACAGCAGGCTCATCAAGATGAACTCCGCCAACTGCTTTTACATAAATATCATATCCGGCTAAAGGCAGCCCAGCCCTTTTTTCGAGAACCGCCGCCAGTAAAACCACCCGGTTGTAATCAACTCCCGCTGTCATCCTGCGCGGCGACCCAAAAGCAGCCGGCGAAACAAGGGCCTGGATCTCAACAAGCAGCGGCCTTGTTCCTTCCAGCACCGGGACAACAACTGTTCCCGGCAGGGGAGCTTTGTGATAGTTCATCATAAAAAATGCCGACGGGTTATTAACCTCAGTTAAACCGTCCCCGCACATTTCAAAAACACCAATTTCATTTGTCGAACCAAACCTGTTTTTACATGCCCTTAAGATACGGTAGAACTGGTGCCTTTCCCCTTCAAAGTAAAGCACAGTGTCAACTATGTGCTCCAGGAGCCTCGGGCCTGCGAGAACACCTTCTTTTGTTACATGACCGACTATAAAAATACTTATACCCTTATCTTTGGCAAGCCTCATCAACTGCATCGTACACTCGCGCACCTGGCCGACACTGCCTGGCGCCGAGCTGATTTCACTTTTAAAAACGGTTTGAATTGAATCAACTACAACCAGGGCGGGCGCAAGGTCGATGATATGCTGTTCAAGCCTGTTTAAGTCTGTTTCAAAAACCAGGTACAGTTCACGTCCGGTCTCCTTCAGACGCTGCGCACGCATCTGTATCTGCTGGACCGATTCTTCACCCGATGCATAGAGCACTCGCCGTCCGCTATTGCTTACCCGTTCGGCAGCCTGAAGAAGCAAAGTGGATTTACCGATGCCCGGGTCCCCACCCAGTAAAACAACCGAAGCATTGACGATTCCGCCTCCCAGCACTCTGTCAAGCTCTTCTATGCCGGACGAAAACCTTTCTTCCGCTTCCGTCTGAATTTCGGATATAATCACCGGCAAAGCGCCCGGCAGAACAGCCGGATTGGCTGCCGCCGGACCCGGTTCCTCTAAAAAGGTGTTCCAGGAACTGCAGCCAGGACAGCGGCCCAGCCACCTGTGTGACTGGTATCCGCACTCCCGGCAATAAAAAGTAGTTTTAACGGCCATTCACGGGCTCTCCAGATAAAAACATTTATAATATTTTTATTGTAACTTAATTTTACTGATTCATCCAGAATTTATCGCAGCAGTTAATACAAATTATACAAATTAAGAATATTTTTAACTACTTATGATCTTAACGGCAAAACCACTATCTTTTCATCCTTTACATCTATGACCACCTTGTCACCGCGTGTAAAAGTACCGCGCAGCAGCTCTTCAGACAGACTGTCCTCAACCTGACGCTGGATGGCCCTCCGCAGCGGCCTTGCGCCGTATGCCTCATCAAAGCCTTCCCTGGCCAGCCAGTCTTTAGCGGCTTCGGTGAGACTAATTTCAACCTCGTTTTCCTTCATGCGTTTGGCAACATCTTCAATCATCAGGCCGACAATCTCTTTAATGTGTTCAGAGCTGAGGGAGTGAAACACGATAAGCTCATCGACTCTGTTTAAAAATTCAGGCCGGAAGGTCCGTTTTAACTCATCTGTAATTTTGCCTTTCATTCTTTCGTAACCGGCCTGCTGGTCATCCGCAGTATGGAAACCCAGCGTCCCCTCGCGACGGAGCGTCTGTACACCGACATTTGAAGTCATAATGATTACCGTATTTCTAAAGTCGACAACACGCCCTTTGGAATCGGTCAAGCGGCCGTCCTCAAGCACCTGAAGCAGAATATTAAAAACATCCGGATGGGCTTTTTCAATTTCATCAAGCAGTAAAACCGAATATGGTTTTCGCCGCACAGATTCAGTAAGCTGCCCGCCTTCGTCATATCCCACGTAACCGGGAGGCGCTCCAATCAGCCTTGATACTGCAAACCTTTCCATATATTCACTCATGTCCAGGCGGACAAGGAGATCTTCGTCACCAAAAAGCGCCTCCGCCAAAGCCCTGGCAAGTTCAGTCTTACCAACACCCGTAGGACCGAGAAAGATGAATGAGCCAATTGGCCGTTTTGGATCCTTTAAACCAGCCCTGGCCCGGCGGATAGCCCTGGAAACGGCATGGACCGCTTCCTCCTGGCCAATAACCCTTTTATGAAGCAGTTCCTCCAGATTAAGCAGCCTTTCTGATTCTTCCTGGGCAAGTTTTTTTACCGGAACCCCTGTCCAACTGCTCACAATTTGAGAAATATCTTCTTCTCCGACTACCAGTTCCTCGCCGCGCTTTTGTGTCTTCCAGGCCTCCTTCATTACCTCCAGATCCTTTTTGGTCTGCTGTTCCTGATCCCGGAGTTGGGCGGCTTTTTCATATTCCTGGTTATTTATGGCCGCTTCTTTTTCTTTGCTTGTTTCTTCAAGACGTTTTTCCATCTCCTTGATTCCCGGAGGAGCAGTAAAGGCCTGAAGTCTCACCCTTGAGCTGGCTTCGTCAATAAGGTCGATAGCTTTGTCAGGCAGAAAACGATCGGTAATGTACCGGTCAGACAGGCGCGCCGCTGCGTTCAGGGCGTCATCTGTAATGCGCACCCGGTGATGGGCCTCGTATTTATCCCTTAATCCCTTCAAAATTTCTATTGTCTCATCAACAGTCGGCTCGCTTACTTTTATCTGCTGGAATCTGCGTTCCAAAGCAGGATCTCTTTCGATATGTTTCCGATATTCGTCAAGGGTGGTTGCGCCAATACACTGCAGCTCACCCCTGGCCAGCGCAGGTTTTAAAATGTTCGCGGCGTCAATTGCGCCTTCCGCCGCTCCGGCGCCGATAAGCGTGTGCAGTTCGTCGATAAAGACAATAATGTTGCCGGCTTTGATTATTTCTTCAACAGCCTTTTTAATGCGCTCCTCAAATTCACCGCGGTATTTTGTGCCGGCAACCATAGAGGGCAGGTCCAAGGTTACCACCCGTTTGTTCAGCAGGATCTCCTGGACATTGCCGCTAACTATGCGCTGCGCCAAACCCTCGGCTATGGCAGTCTTGCCCACCCCGGGCTCACCAATCAGCACAGGATTATTTTTTGTACGCCTGCTTAAAATTTGAACTACCCGTTCAATCTCCTTTTCGCGGCCCACTACGGGATCAAGCTTATCTTCCTGGGCAAGAGCGGTCAAATCCCTGCTGTAACGGTCAAGGGTGGGGGTGTTGGAAGCCCCGCCTTTTCTTGTTTGCGGCTGCCCCTGCGCAGGACTGTTCCCCAACATCTGAAAGATGGTTTGTCTGACCTTTTCCTGGTCGGTCCCGAAAGAGTTGAGAACTTGCGCTGCAACGCCTTCACCTTCACGGATCAGCCCCAGGAGAAGGTGTTCGGTTCCCACGTAATTATGTCCCATCCTGCGGGCTTCATCTACCGCCAGTTCCAATACCCGTTTGGCCCGGGGCGTTAGTGTCATCTCGTTTGAAGCAGGACCCTGAACGACTTTTTCAACCATTTCCTCAACCATTGTTCTTACCCTGTCCGCCTCAATTCCTAAAGAGGCCAGAGTACGGGCGGCGACACCTTCACCTTCCCCGATTAATCCCAATAACAGATGTTCAGTGCCGACAAAAGGATAATTAAGCCTTTTAGCTTCTTCTTGAGCTAAATATAATACTTTTTGAGCACGTTGTGTAAAACGGGCAAACATTTTCATTCCCCCTTACAATTCTTATGCCTGCTCTACTTCAGCAAGCTTTTCCCTGATCATTTTCATACGGTACAGATCACACTCAAAGGGAGTTAGATCCTTGCCGGCTTTTTTAATCAGAAAGGCCGGTTTAGTCAATACAATAAGCTCACTGACCAGATTGGCCGGGATGTTCTTAATAAAACCAAAATCAATACCCAGCCTAAAGTCGGATAATAACTGCATTACTTCGTCAGAAGACATCAGATTGGCATGTTTCAGTAATCCGTAAGCCCTTCCGGCGCGGTCCTCCATCTGCTCGCGATACTGTTTGAACAAAGCCTCTCTGGCTGCTCTTTCCTGATTAAGCAGCTGCCTGGCGACAGAAATTAGGTTTGTTATGATATCTTCTTCTGTCTGACCAAGTGTTATTTGATTTGAAAACTGAAAAAGGTTGCCTGAAGCCTCCGTACCTTCCCCATACAAGCCTCGGACCGCCAAACCAAGTTTATTAATAGTAAATAGAACACTTTTAATCTGATTGATCTTCACCAGCCCAGGAAGGTGCAGCATAACTGAGGCCCTTATACCCGTACCCACATTGGTCGGACAGGCGGTCAGATAACCCAGGTGTTCGTCAAAACTGTAATCCAGACCTGCCTCCAATTCATTATCGAGCAGGTTAATCAAATTCCACGCTTCATTTAAGTTAAGTCCGGCCATTAGGCACTGCAGCCTTAAATGGTCTTCTTCATTGATCATCACGCTTAGAATTTCATCTTCCCTGACGGCAACAGCCTTTTTTTGAAAATCGTCAAGCAGATCAGGGCTGATGAGATGCTTTTCAACTAATACTTGCCTTTCCACAGGCGGCAAATCCGTCATCCTGGTTAATTCAAAATTACCCGTTTTATCAAGCGGTATATTTTTCCTGAGGGCATCTTCAACTGAAGAGATGACCTGATCAGCCTGTTCAAAAGACAACAAATGAGGGAAAGGCAGTTTGGCCAGATTCCTGGCAATCCGGATACGGCTGCTGATTATTATATCTGATTCCCGTCCCTGCCCATCCATCCAGGGACTGTGAGAGTCTTTTAAAATTTGTTTGATGGACATAAATCCTACTCCTTTTTTAAGTCGTTTTCCAGTCCCCTGATTTCATCCCTCAATAGGGCTGCCTGCTCAAATTCTTCCCGGCTGATAGCTTCTCTGAGCTTGGTCTTTAAATTGTCAATTTTATTTATAATCCTTACTTTCCCTCCGGAGCGCTCAGGAACTTTGCCGGTATGACGGGCTGCGCCATGTATTCTTCTAAGCACAGGTTCAAGTCGTCCGCTGAAACTGCGGTAGCAGGCGCCGCAACCAAGCAGTCCCTGTTTGATAAACATTGATTCCGTAATCCCGCAGGACGAACACCTTGTCTGCTCGGAGGCGTCTTCTTGCGCCGGAGATGCCGACGCTCCGAAAAACTCGTTGTTTAAAAGGCTGGAAAGAAAGCTGTGCAGATTCGTTTGCGGCATCTGACCAAAACTTTCCGCCTGCATTTTACGGGCGCAGTTTTCACATAAACGGATTGTTTTTTTCGTATTATTAATAATTTCCGTTATATGAACAGTAGCGGGACGCTGGTGACAACGCTCGCATTCCATAACTTTTGCATACTCCTTTAAAAAATTATTTTTTATTTGCTGTCCCGCAGGACAGCAAATATCATAGCTTTTAATACAGACGCCGTAAGCTGATCGCGGCCCGGCAAATTTGCCTTGAGAGCGTTCCTGCTCACAGCCGCAATCATTAGTCTGGCTTCTCTTTCAGTAATCAGCCCCTCTCCGAGAAGGTATTGAATTATACCCACCGCTCTTCTGCCGGACATTCTTTCTCCGATTAAACCATACAGATAGGAAATGGTTTCAATTTCTTTTCCCAGAGGCAGTTTTAATATACGGACATAACCACCCCCACCCCTTTTACTTTCTACAATAAAACCATGATCAACCGTAAAACGGGTGGTTAAAACATAATTAATCTGGGCCGGGACACAGTTGAAAAAAACTGCCATTTCATTGCGCTGGATCTCAATTGCGCCGCCATGGCTCTTGGCCAATAAGCTCTTTAGATGTTCTTCAATAGTTTCTGAAATGCTTGGCACTATAATTCACCACCTCGCAAAGCGCAAACTGTCCTTAATTAGACTTTAACTATCTTTGACTATATATATTATAACCACTTAACATAGATTATAGCAAGTAAAAAATATCATAAAAAACTTTCTCAATTTAACCTCTGCCGGATGAGTTCTGCCTGTTAACATTTTAAATTTACCGGAAATAATTTTTTATTTATTAATGTCGGCCGCCTGTTCCCAAAACAAGCAATAGGCCATTCGCCATATTATTCGCCGATTTTTACTTAAATAATAATAATCTCATCAAATTTTTCTATCCTTATACATTCCATAATTAGATAGTTCTTGATATAATAGTGAAAACATACCAGCAATTGCCGGGATAATGTAGAAAATTCATGGGAGCGGGGTAAGGTCAGTGAATCAGAAACATAAATTTTTCTTTCTTATTCTTTTGCTCTGTACAACAATTTGGCAGCGCAGCGCCCTTGCCGGGGCCGATTCTTCCT
Source organism: Desulfotomaculum sp. (assembly GCA_003513005.1). Taxonomy (NCBI): domain Bacteria; kingdom Bacillati; phylum Bacillota; class Clostridia; order Eubacteriales; family Desulfotomaculaceae; genus Desulfotomaculum; species Desulfotomaculum sp. Next base: position 80,168 of record DOTD01000069.1, on the reverse strand, counting down.
CGGAAATCATCTTAAAAATTGGAGAAGAACAGGCTTTGATAGCAGGGAAAACATTCCAGCTCACGGCAGCGCCGGTAATTCAAAATGAAATTACACTGGTACCCCTGCGGTTTATAGCTGAAGGCTTAAAAGCAGAAGTTAGGTGGGAACAGGATACTAAAAAAATATTTATCATTGCCCCTGGCAAAGAGATCCAGCTTGAGGTAGGGAAAAATGAGGCGGTGATAAATGGCGATCCCCAACCCCTTGTTTCTCCTCCTGTAATAATCGGGAATGCCTCTTTAGTCCCTTTGCGTTTTATAAGCGAGGCTTTAGGAGCGCACGTGGCTTATCTGCCCCAGACCAAAGAGATTCACATAATACTTACCCTAACACTTCCGCCGCCGCCCAATCAGCCGCCGGTAGCATGTTTTAACTTCGTAAAAACCGTAATTGACCAGGGAGAGACAGTAGAATATATTGATTCAAGCTATGACCCTGATGGCGACAAAATAATAGCCTGGGAGTGGACAGGAAAGAAACGCGCCTTTTTCAAGCCGGGTGTAAATAGAGTCTCTCTGCGTGTCCAGGACAGCAACAAAGCCTGGAGCGAACCTTTTAACGCGATCATTACCATAAATGATCACGTGCTCATGGACGAATTAACTTATAATTTCACATATCCCGTCCCCGGGGAATCATTAGATATGACGCAGATTCCGATTATCAGCCTGCAGGTTGTTAATCCGGTTAATATAACAGAGGGCACTGAAAAAGTTTTTTTAAGCAACAGCCCGGAAATAATTACCGAAGACGGGGTATTATTCACGGAAAATATTTTAGGACCAACCCGTATTTGTTACCATCACCTAAATGGAACCACCGAAAATAAATATGTTTATCTGGTGGCCACGAATACCGGTTTCGAAGCCGAACAGATATTTATCGGCAAACAGGGAACAGGCGGACCCGGTGAAGCTATGTATACAGGCAGAATGGCCGTTTACCGTTACCTTGCGTCAGAATCCTTGCCTCCTATAACCATACAACCCGGAGAAAGAAAGATTTTTTACACTAGCGCGCCGATACACGCCGGTCAATGTATAGATGGTTTATTTGATATCAAAACAAACCAAAATATTTTATTTTCGGTTGTGGCTGCAGGCAGCCCGGATCTTTTGCCATATAATGGATTGATGGAAATGCTTCCGGAGGATGAAGCACATTCTCGCGGCATATTTCCGGTGGGTTCCCATTTCATATCTATAAAACTGGACAACCACGAAAAGTCACGGCTAATCATTGCTGACGGAAAAGATGATCTTGGCAATACTGAAAATGACTATGGGGTACTTTACGAAATAACCATTGAAGCGAAATATAAAACCGGAGTTATCCTTGTTGCCCGGGGAGGTGTCTTTGAAGGAGCAGGCAAATGGGACAATCAATTGGTTTACCTGCCGAGCGCCGGTATGCTAAAACCCTCAGTAAACGGCGCCCTGATTGATGTGCTTCTTCCGGGAGAACGCAAAACCCTGTCCTTAATCCCGCCGTCAGGATCTTTCCTGCCGGTAAACCTGATTTTTATACCTCTTGAAAAATGATTCATTGGATAACTATTTAACCATTAAAAAGTTAAAAGGCGCCTTTAATATGTTCTAACTGCTTAAGCTGATTTTCTAAATCAAACATTAAAGCCAGCACGTCAAACCGCACCGGCTCCTCTTCTTTCTGCACAGTCTTGAGATAATACTGGGCAACTCTATGTATTTTCAGCATTTTGTTCCGGTTGACACTCTCCTGAGGAGTCCCAAACCTTTCGGAACTGCGGGCGCGAACTTCTATAAAAACCAGAGTTTTACTGTCCTTGGCAATGACATCTATTTCGCCAAGAGGACATCTGTAATTACGCTGCAGCAAAATGTATCCTTTTTTTCTCAGGTAAGAAACCGCTTCATCTTCTCCCCGGCGCCCCAGGTTCTGTCTCTGGTTGGACATATAAACCTCCTTCAATTCTGACTTTTTCATCTCACATCGTTAACAGCGTAAAAAACTTAAAAATTATAAAAGCATATACAGTATATTGTTATCAACAGTCTTATGTGTTTCTGCTAAAACTAATCAAATAAATGATGGAACAATTTACATTGATTCCAGTCTCCCTGAAAAGGATAAGGCCATTATGAAAGACATTATGGAGCATTTAGACAAAGAAGACAGAGAAAATGTTCTTTATATTGCTTTAGATGGATCATATTACGCTAATAAAGCTTCTTTACTTGCTGAATTTAAAAAACAAAATGAAGGCAAATTTGATGCAACCGGCAAATTAAAATTACTAACGAATGAGATACCTCTTATTGATGAAGGCAATATCAATAGTATTACAAAACCTGATGTTACTACATTAACAGAAGAAACAGGCTTGACCGCAACTTCCAGCGGATATCAACATCCTTCAAGTCAATGCACCAATAATAATAGCGGCCCATACAGAAAAGTCTTATCCAAGTCAGGTTATTCCCGATTAATTGCCAATATTTATTTGCCTGCAAAACCGAATGAAGCAGTTATGACACCGTCTGCAACAAGCGGTGACAAGGGATATATATACACTGGCGCTGTCACTTCTGGAGGACAAATTGATATGGGATTAGCATTGAATTATGAGGCAGGTCCAGCTCCCACTAATGAAACTTGGGGTATGTTTGTCACCGGCGCAAGCAGTGTCATTACACCCGATTATGGTAATTATAAAATGGGAACAAGCGTATATATGAAATATTATACACCTCAAAACAATCAGGCAGCTTTATATTGCAGCGGGTATGATAAAGCTGGCAATCCGTCAATTCATACTCTGGTCGTTGCTGTTTCTACATCCTTAAATTTCAAAACCAGTGGAGTGGGAATGCAAATAAAAAGAATAACTTCAATCGGACAAATAAAGAACCATCAAGACTTAACAACAGGGTCATTTATTAAAAATGTTGGTTGGAGTAATGTGAAAATTGGAACTACAAGTGGTTCAGAGGTCCTGATGAATTCAAGCAACACATCATCTATGTGCGGCTATAAAACAAGTAATGTTTTGGTGGATTACACAAACCAAGCGAACGAAAAAGTTTGGGTCAAATGTGGAAATCTCTAATGTAAAATGTAAGATAAGACTAATATAGCCAATGGCTGTCAATAGGCGTGAATCTCTTGATTTATTCACGGACCTATTGACAGCCATTGGAATTTCTTCAGCCGCACCCTGGATGTCCTTAATAGTAAATGTTTTAGTCATTGTAATAACGAGCATATTTATTATACTATATAGTCTATATAAACTGACCCTATTCGGTTTGCCGATGGTCATATAGAATGGGCTAGTGCCGGGTTGCCTTCTGTCCCTGGAAACACGGGTGCGAGGCTTCATGTCAAGGACAATCACGACTCATAGCTGAAATCCTATGAGAGCAGGAGAAAATTTACCATTCTCAGTATTTATTTTAATGGGCAAGCTCGAACAATTATATTTTTATAAATAAGATACTGCTTTTCTTGGTCAAAAAGGTTTGCTGAAAAGGGACAAATAAAGCATTAAATATGTTGAAAAGGAGTTGAATTTGTGAAAATTTTAATAAAATTAATTTTAATAAAATTAATCATCGTACTTTCTATTTTATCAATGTTTTCGGCGACTGCCGATGCAAGTATTATGAATAATCTTGGGGTTGTGTTAAAATTAAATAATTCTTATATTTTATATGCGGACCAGGAACTTCCTTTTATCGATAAAGCCAACAGAACAATGTTTCCCCTCAGTATCGCCCGTGACTTGATGGGATTTAAGGTAGCTTTTGATCCAATAAAAGGAAAAGCAGATATTATTTTTGATGTGACAAAAGCTCAAGTGATGATTAACAACAAACAAGCCTATATTAACGATAAACCAGTTGTTTTAGATACCCCTGTAATTATGAGAAACAACTCACTGATGGTTCCGGCCAGGTTTATCTCCCAAATTTGCAATACGCCTTTGGAATGGGATGCCAAGCATCATGTTTTAATTCTGAAAAATGATAAATTTTTAAATGCATATAGTTTGACCCACCTTGATGAAATGCAAAATCTGGACGAATCATTTCAAGACAAGATAATCCCCCAAAAAGTAGAATTTGTAGAATATAAAAATCCTGATGAAAATAGAATCAATATGCAGATCTTAAATGCGTCTGATAATGTTATTGACAAAGAATTTCTGCATATGAATTGTTTTTATTATACAAATGATCGTGTAGCCGGGGGTGACATGTCTCTTGGATTTTCCTCAGGAAGAGGAACCGGTGTGTCAGATCGAAGGGGATATAACCCTGACGCTATAAATGCAAACTCGACTTATACAATTCATAGTAATACATGGGATGGTAAAAATAAGCATATTTTTAAGTCTCATCATTTTATTTTTAATGATAATATAGTAAAATATGTGATCTGCAACTACTTTAAAATTACAGGGTTTAATTAGACGATTAAAACAAAAAAGGTTATTTGAAAGCCCCGTGTTTACCACGGGGCTTTCTTAAAAGTTCTCCGGCAACGTCCTACTTTTCCAGGGCCCAGGGCCCAAGTATCATCGGCGCTGGAGGGCTTAACTGCCGTGTTCGGGATGGGAACGGGTGTTTCCCCTCCGCTATTGTCACCGGAAAATTTATTCTGTTGGATTCTCTCAAAATTTCACAGCCTAAGTTAATTTTTACCTTTACTGAAGATAACCATTTTAAGGTCAAGTCCTCGACCTATTAGTACCAGTCCGCTTAACCGGTCACCCGGCTTACACTTCTGGCCTATCTACCTGGTAGTCTACCAGGGGTCTTACCCCACCGAAAGGTGAGATGTAGGAGGTGTGAGATTATTTACCTCTCACATCTCACCCTTCAAATGGGTGGGAAACCTTATCTTGAGGTGGGTTTCGCGCTTAGATGCTTTCAGCGCTTATCCTCTCCAGACATAGGTACCCAGCGCTGCTCCTGGCGGAACAACTGGTACGCCAGAGGTCTGTCCATCCCGGTCCTCTCGTACTAGGGACAGATCCTCTCAAGTTTCCTGCGCCTGCGACGGATAGGGACCGAACTGTCTCACGACGTTCTGAACCCAGCTCACGTACCGCTTTAATGGGCGAACAGCCCAACCCTTGGGACCTACTCCAGCCCCAGGATGCGATGAGCCGACATCGAGGTGCCAAACCTCCCCGTCGATGTGAACTCTTGGGGGAGATAAGCCTGTTATCCCCGGGGTAGCTTTTATCCGTTGAGCGACGGCACTTCCACTCGCAACCGCCGGATCACTAAGCCCGACTTTCGTCCCAGCTCGACCTGTGTGTCTCGCTGTCAAGCTCCCTTATGCCTTTACACTCTAATGCGTGATTTCTAACCACGCTGAGGGAACCTTTGGGCGCCTCCGTTACCTTTTGGGAGGCGACCGCCCCAGTCAAACTGCCCACCTGACACTGTCCTCAGACCGGATAACGGCCTCAAGTTAGAACTCCAATATCCCAAGGGTGGTATCCCAAGGTTAGCTCCACCAAGGCTGGCGCCCTGGCTTCCAAGCTTCCCACCTATCCTGTACATGAAATAACGAAATCCAATATCAGGCTACAGTAAAGCTCCACGGGGTCTTTCTGTCCTGTCGCAGGTAACCCGCATCTTCACGGGTATTACAATTTCACCGAGTCCCTCGTTGAGACAGCGCCCAAATCGTTACGCCTTTCGTGCGGGTCGGAACTTACCCGACAAGGAATTTCGCTACCTTAGGACCGTTATAGTTACGGCCGCCGTTTACTGGGGCTTCGGTTCAGAGCTCTCACCCCTCCCCTTAACCTTCCAGCACCGGGCAGGCGTCAGCCCCTATACATCATCTTACGATTTAGCAGGGACCTGTGTTTTTGGTAAACAGTCGCTTGGGCCTCTTCTCTGCGGCCCCCTCGCGCTCAATCAGCAAGTGATCCCACGCTAATGGGGCACCCCTTCTCCCGAAGTTACGGGGTAATTTTGCCGAGTTCCTTAACGAGGGTTCTCTCGCGCGCCTTAGGATTCTCTCCTCGCCTACCTGTGTCGGTTTACGGTACGGGCGCCAGTGAGCCTCGTAAGAGGTTTTTCTTGACAGTATGGGCTTCAACCACTTCAGTACTTATTTCCCTCCCCATCACCTCTCGGGGTTTGATGTGGAACGGATTTGCCTGTTCCACCCCCTACTGGCTTGGACGCGCTTTTCCAACCGCGCGCATGGTCTTCCCTCCTGTGTCACCCCATCCTGATAACGGCTACTGGTGGCATCGGATTCTCAACCGATTATCCATCACCTACGCTCTTCAGCCTCGGCTTAGGCCCCGGCTTACCCTGGGCGGACGAGCCTTCCCCAGGAAACCTTAGGCTTTCGGCGGGCAGGATTCTCACCTGCCTTTTCGCTTACTAATACCGGCATTCTCACTTCTGTACGCTCCACCACTCCTCACGGTATAGCTTCGCTGCATACAGAACGCTCCCCTACCACTTGCAAAAATTGCAAGTCCGTGGCTTCGGTGTTGTGCTTGAGCCCCGTTAATTTTCGGCGCAGGACCACTTGACCAGTGAGCTATTACGCACTCTTTAAATGAATGGCTGCTTCTAAGCCAACATCCTGGTTGTCGGGGCAACCCCACATCCTTTACCACTTAGCACAACTTTGGGACCTTAGCCGTCGGTCTGGGCTGTTTCCCTTTCGACTACGAATCTTTGCACCCGCAGTCTGACTCCTGACGAGCAGATTTCCGGCATTCGGAGTTTGAATGGGGTTGGTAACCGGTGAAGGCCCCTAGCCCAATCAGTGCTCTACCTCCGGGATCCTCCGTCAAGGCTAGCCCTAAAGCTATTTCGGGGAGAACCAGCTATTTCCGGGTTCGATTGGCATTTCACCCCTACCCACACCTCATCCACCGCCTTTTCAACGACGGTTGGTTCGAGCCTCCAAGCGGTTTTAACCGCGCTTCACTCTGGACATGGGTAGATCACCCGGTTTCGGGTCTACTTCAACGAACTAAACGCCCTATTAAGACTCGCTTTCGCTGCGGCTCCGGCCTAATCAGCCTTAACCTCGCTCGTTAAATGTAACTCGCCGGTCCGTTCTACAAAAAGTACGCCATCACACTTGAGGAGAAACTCCTCAATAGTGCTCTGACTGTTTGTAAGCATACGGTTTCAGGTTCTATTTCATTCCCCTCCCGGGGTGCTTTTCACCTTTCCCTCACGGTACTAGTTCACTATCGGTCGCTTTGGGTATTTAGACTTGGGAGGTGGTCCTCCCAGATTCCCACGGGATTCCACGTGCCCCGCGGTACTTGGGAATACTCCTGGCTGATGCTCCCTTTCGGTTACAAGACTGTTACTCTCTATGGTGAGCCTTTCCAGGCCGCTTCACCTAAGAATAGTCAGCCGTTATAGAGTTCCCGCAACCCCAGGAAGCGCAAGCGCTTCCTGGTTTAGTCTGACCCCTGTTCGCTCGCCGCTACTAGGGGGATCGCTTTTGCTTTCTTTTCCTCCGGGTACTAAGATGTTTCAGTTCCCCGGGTGCCCTTCATGCACCTATGAATTCAGTGCAGGATGACGAGAGTTCGCCCTCGCCGGGTTGCCCCATTCGGAAATCCACGGATCGAAGCCTGTGTGCGGCTCCCCGTGGCTTATCGCAGCTTACCACGTCCTTCATCGGCCCAAAGCGCCAAGGCATCCACCGTACGCTCTTTCTAACTTGACCATTATGGTCATGATCATTTCGTCATGGATTGATTTAAATCTTTCCCTGACTCAGTAAAATTGTTTCTTACGCTGTGAAATTTTCAAAGAACATTTTTAAAGAACATTTTTTAAAACTTTTTATTTGCGACTAACTACTGATCCTTGGTGGAGATGACCGGACTTGAACCGGTGACCTCCTGCTTGCAAGGCAGGCGCTCTCCCAGCTGAGCTACACCCCCGGATTTGAGATATAAAGGACAATTTTCGTCGATTACATTCTCATGGTGGGCCTAGGTGGACTTGAACCACCGGCCTCACGCTTATCAGGCGTGCGCTCTGACCAACTGAGCTATAGGCCCAAATCAGTCATCAGTAGTCGCCTGAAGTACAATTTATAGACCAAACAGTAGGCAAAATGAACGATCGACCTAGGAAATGCTTAATAGATGAGGTAATTGCTTACCCTTCTTTAAGAACTCCTTAGAAAGGAGGTGATCCAGCCGCACCTTCCGATACGGCTACCTTGTTACGACTTCACCCCAAT
>DOTD01000069.1:0-70000 GCA_003513005.1 Desulfotomaculum sp. | reverse complement strand
CATCCCGGATAGAACCTAAGCCCGTCATGATCATCACCAGGCGGTCGATTCCTATACCCAAACCGCCGGCAGGAGGCATCCCGTATTCCAAAGCACGGAGGTAGTCCTCGTCCATCATATGCGAGAGGTCATCTCCCGCCAGGCGCTTCTTAGTCTGCTCCTCAAAACGCATTCTTTGATCTATAGGATCGTTAAGCTCGGAAAACGCGTTTGCTATTTCCCTACCTAAAATATAAAGTTCAAAACGGCTGGTCAGTCTTGATTCGTTCTCCTTGCGCTTGGCCAAGGGGGATATGTCAACGGGGTAATCAATGACAAAAGTTGGCTGGATGAGTTTCGTTTCCACTCTTTCTTCAAAAACCTGATTCATCGCTGTCCCCCATGTCCCTGTTTTTTCTACTTCTAGACCTATTCCTTCCGCCGCGCGGACAGCTTCCCCGTCACTTTTGATTTCATTAAAATCAAGACCGGTATATTCTTTTACAACTTCGGTCATTGAAACTCTTTTCCAGGGACGAGACAGGTTAATTTTCTGTCCTTCGCAGTCTATCAATGCACTGTCTAAAATAAATTTGCCAACAGTGTCTATCAATTCTTCAGTCAAGTCCATCATATCCGCGTAGTCCGCGTATGCCTGGTAGAGTTCCAGCATGGTAAATTCGGGGTTGTGCTTTGTAGAAATACCTTCGTTTCTGAAGTTGCGGTTAATTTCATAGACCTTTTCAAAGCCCCCGACCAGCAGCCGTTTTAAGTACAGTTCAGGGGCAATCCGAAGGTAAAGATCAATGTCAAGCGTATTGTGGTGAGTAATGAAAGGCCGGGCAGCGGCGCCTCCCGGAATGGGATGCATCATCGGAGTCTCGACTTCCAGAAAACCCCTGTTCTCAAGAAACCTTCTAATCTCCTGGATTATCTTGCTTCTTATGATAAATGTTTTTTTAACATCCGGGTTTACGATGAGATCTAGGTAGCGCTGCCGGTAACGAAGTTCGATATCTTTTAAACCATGCCATTTTTCGGGGAGTGTACGCAGGCATTTAGATAGAATAACAAAGTTATTTACTGCAATTGTTACTTCCCCGAGACGGGTTTTAAAAACGCTTCCTTCCACACCCAGAATGTCGCCAAGATCCACTTTTCCAAAAAGGGCATAAGATTCTTCACCAATCTCGTTGGATCGCAAGTAGATCTGAATGCGGCCGGATAAATCCTGCAAATCAGCAAAAGTTGCTTTACCGTGACCGCGCCTGGCCATCAAACGCCCGGCGACAACCACCTGCTGTCCCTGGCAGATCTCGTAATTTTCCTTTATTTCTTCAGCTTTGTGGGTTCTCTCAAAACGCCCCCCGTACGGGTTTATCCCCTTTCCCTTGATTTGGGACAACTTTAAACCCCGCAGGTAAAAGGTTTCATTTTCGTCCTCATTTGAAAAAGAACAGTCTTGTCCCACAATATTTCCCGCCCCTGGCCGATCCATCAGTTTCTCTCCTTAAGTCAAGAGTTTAGGAAACATCCATGATTTCGAATTTAACAAGCCCGGCCGGGACGCTGATTTCGACAACGTTTCCCTTGCGTTTGCCCAGGATGGCCTTGCCAACCGGAGATTCGTTGGAGATTTTCTTTTCCATCGGATCGGTTTCTACCGAACCAACAATTGTATATTCAAACTCGCCGCCGTCTTCCATGTCTCTTAAGACAACAGTCGAACCTACTCCAACTTCTCCCGTCGCCGCCGATTCCCCGTCAATAATCCGGGCATTCCGCAGCATTTTTTCTAAAGTTAGAATTCGGCCTTCAATAAAAGCCTGCTCATTTTTAGCGTCTTCATATTCGGAATTCTCAGTAAGATCACCAAACTCCCTGGCCTGTTTGATCCTTTGAGCTACTTCCCGCCGACGAAGAGACTTCAAGATGTCCAGCTCTTCTTCCAGCTTTCTTAATCCTGAAGGAGTAAGGAGCACCTCTTTGCCTTTTTCTTTTTTCACAAGCTTTACTCTCCAGTTATATTCAGGCTTTTCGTCACAATATATGCATACTGAGCTGCTTTATGCCAAACTAAAACCCGTAATTAGCTCGAAAGCACTGCTTTTTCTTTAAGCAGTGCCTTGATTGTTATTTTAACACATTATAAGAAGCACCCGTTTCTTTGTCAAGGTGAACTTTAAGAATTATTCACCTTTACCAAATCTTGTGTAAGTAAAAGAGCAAGCTCCTTAACCGATTCTGCCCCGTTAATTTTTTGCCGCATCAATGCTGCTCCCGGCAAACCCTTAATGTACCAGGCTGCGTGCTTACGCATCTCCAGGAGGGCAATTTTATCGCCTTTGGTTTGGGAAATAAGTTCCAGGTGTCTTAAAGCGGTATTGAGCTTTTCGTAAAATGGGGGATATGGAAGAAGTTCATCTGTAGCTAAATAATGAATCGTTCTTGAGAAGATCCAGGGATTGCCAAGAGCCGCCCTGCCGATCATTACTGCGTCACAGCCCGTTTCATCCAGCATCATCCTGGCATCTGCCGGTTTTTGAATGTCTCCATTACCGATAACGGGAATTGTTAAGGCATCTTTTACCGATTTGATGATCCCCCAGTCAGCCCGTCCTGTGTAATACTGGGATTTAAGGCGTCCATGAACAGTTACTGCCGCAGCGCCGGCAGCTTCCGCTAAAAGCGCTACTTCTACAGCATTGACCGAGTTCTCATCCCATCCCTTACGCATCTTCACAGTTACGGGAACATTTACACTGGAAACAACCTCCCGTACAATCCGGGCGGCCAGTTCCGGATTTCTCATTAGAGCTGCGCCGGCGCCGTTTCGAACAACTTTTGGCACAGGACAGCCCATATTCAGGTCAATAAGATCAGCTCCCGCATCCTCGGCAATTTTTGCAGCTCTGGCCATGTTCCCGGGATTAGAACCAAAAATCTGGACCGACAAAGGCCCCGCTTCACCTACGTGATTCAAAAGCAGCAACGTTTTCGGGTTGCCGTACAAAAGAGCCTGATCGCTGATCATTTCAGTGCAAACCAGAGCACACCCGGCTTCTTTTGCCAGGATCCGGTAAGCCTGGTCGCTGATTCCGGCCATAGGAGCCGCTATAACCTGGTTAACCAGCCTGACATTACCGATTGCGTTCATAGATAATCCGCAGTCCGGTCAAGGTAAGCAGCGGATCCACCTGGTCAATAGCGCTCGTTTCCTGAGCAATTAATTCTGCCAATCCCCCTGTGGCAAGAACAAAGGCGCTGCCTCCCAGCTCTTTTTTCATGCGCCTGACGATCTCATCCACCTGACCGGCAAAACCGTAAACAATACCCGATTGAATGCTGTGCACAGTATTTTTCCCGATAACTGAAGGCGGGCGCACAAACTCAACTCTCGGCAACTTGGCAGCCCTTATAAAAAGAGCCTCTGTAGAAATGCTTACTCCCGGTGTAATCGCGCCGCCAAGATATTCTCCTTTAACCGAAACGGCGCAAAATGTCGTTGCCGTGCCAAAATCAACAATCACCAGAGGGCCGCCGTATAGTTCATAACCAGCAACAGCGTTTACAATCCGGTCAGCGCCGACTTCTCTGGGATTATCATAATGTATGGCCAGCCCTGTTTTAATACCCGGCCCAACAACCAAAGGAATAATCCCGAAGTACTTATGCGCCACCTGTTCAAGTGAAAACATCAACGGTGGAACAACCGAGGAGATGACTAAATCTTCAATTTCTTCCAGGGATATGCCTCCAGAAGCAAGCAATTCACGCAGCAGCATGCCGTATTCGTCAGCGGTACGCGCGGGCAGCGTAGAAAGACGCCAGTGGTTAAGCAGTTCCTTCCCTTTGTAAACCCCAAGCACAATATTTGTATTCCCTACATCGAAAACCAGAATCATAACGAGGAGCCCTCCCTCCTGCCTGCCTGCAGATCAAGTCCTCCCTGAAGAGAAACATCTCCCGCAACAAATCCTTTCAAGCTGCCGTCCTTAAGGCGCAGGATCAGATTGCCGCGATCATCAACATCTTCAGCCCAGCCTTCGAAGACGTCTTTTATGCCGTTTACCCTGATCATCTTGTTTAACATAACGCACATCTCTTTCCAAAAACGTAAAATTGGCTGGAATCCGTTTTGCAGCCATAACTTATACAGCTGTTCAATTTCCATTAAAATTTCCTGAAGTAAAACCGTCCTTTTTACAGGCTGGCCTGTGTATATTTTCAGAGAAGTAACGGTATCTTCCAGCTCACTGGGAAATTCTTCAACATTTACGTTGATGCCTATTCCTATAATCAGGTAATTAATCCTTTCTATCTCGGCGCTCATTTCCGAAAGTATGCCGCAAATCTTCTTCCCGTCAAGCAAAATATCATTAGGCCATTTTATCCCTGCTTCAACATTTGCGATTTTACGGATAGCCCTTGCCACCGCCACTGCCCCCAGCATGGTAAGCGTGGGAGCATCCGAAGGATTAACCGGCGGAAAAAGAACGATTGAGAACCAGATTCCCTTGCCGTACGGAGAAAACCAATTCCTCCCCAAACGGCCTTTTCCTCCCGATTGTTCCTCAGCAATTACAAGAGCGCCGTCGGGACAACCGCGGTCCGCCAGTTCTCTTGCCGTTTCATTTGTTGAGATTGCATGTTCGTAATAATAGACTTTCCTGCCGATAAACTCCGTATCCAGGCCGTCGCGGATTTCTTCCGGATAAAGACGATCAGGCACGCCAAGCAACTGGTAACCTGCATGCGGCAAGGCTGCAATCTCGTATCCGCTTGCCCGCAAAGTCTGGATATGTTTCCAAACCGCAGTACGGGAAATCCCTAAATTCCTGCAGATAATCTCACCTGAAATGAATTCCGGTGAAGACTCTTTTAATAAATGCAAGACACGTTCCTTCATAACTATCCTTTACCGCTCAATACCCTCCCTGGGTAAGACACCTTTCTTATAATAATGTTTGATCTCGGCCATTTCGGTTACCAGGTCAGCGTTTTGAATAAGTTCGGAAGGCGCGTTCCTTCCCGTTAATACCAGTTCAATATGCCCGGGTTTTTCCTTAATCAGTTTAAGGATGTCTTTTAGTTCAACCAGTTTGAAATACATGGCTGTATTTATTTCATCCAGAATAACAATGCTGTATTCGTCCGAGGATATAACTGCTTTAATTTTCTCAATTCCTTCTTCAGCCAACTTGAAATCATCCGCAGCCGGAGGGTTCAAGGGACTGAATAGAGTTCCCCGCCCATACTGTTCAATAGTGATAAATTTACTGACCATTTTTGCGGATACTAATTCAGAACTGGACGAACCCTTCATAAACTGCCCCATGTATGTCCTTAAGCCACAGCCCATTGCTCTGAAAGCTAAACCCAAGGCTGCCGTAGTCTTTCCTTTGCCATTACCAGTATAAACCTGTACGTACCCTTTTTCCAGCCTGGTAACGATTATTTTTCACCCTTTTAGCGAGTCTTTTTACGCCAATTAGTATTCCCTCTTTGGGCTTTAAACTCCTGCTCTTGAAAAATGTTTCCGGATCAGCCGCCTGCTTAGGCAGGCGGATTTGTTGCCACTTGCAAAGCGATATCTGGTGTGCTAACATAATAAATATAAGAAATACCCTGCTATGTGCGTGGTTGCTTTGAAGTTTTGATCCAACAAGATCAAAAGGGAGCCCGGCTCTGATTGTGGCTTGTACGCCTAATTTAGGACACAACAGGCAGTCAGGAGGACACCCACCTAGTTAGACTGGGTTCAGAAAACTTGGGTAATCACGGCATTGGTGGGGTTACTTATTGACAAAGCATTTATCATAACATATAATTTGCTTGATAATGAAAAATGTGGTAGCTTTTGAAAGGTGGGAAAAAAATGCCCGATGAAAAAATCAAGGTTTTAAACGAAGATAGCTTCAACTCTTTTTTAGGCTCCACTGACATTCTTGTACTGGTTGATTTCTGGGCGCCCTGGTGCGGACCCTGTAAAATGTTCGGACCAGTAATAGAAGAGGTAGCTAAGGAATACGAAGAAAAAGTCCAGGTTGCCAAGATAAATGTCGACGAAAGTCCCAACATATCTGTCAATCATAAAGTATCAAGCATTCCAACAATAATTTTGTTCAAGAAAAACCTGGAAGTAGAACGTTTGGTAGGTTATAAAACAAAAAACGAACTTAAAAGGATTATCGAAAAGCATTTATAAAAGAAAAGTTTTAATCACCCAATAACCGACAACATAACCAAGTCCGAAGCCCCGGCCATACCGCAAGCCGGGGTTTTAATTTTCCTTCCAAAGTGTATTTGGAATAAGTAAAAACATTTTTCATAAATCATTTGTTAAAAAAAGTATTATTTCGTTAGAAAAATGACCATACTATTAACAAAACTTCATTACCCAATTAGGAGGTGAGAACATGACAGAAATCAGCCTGCCGGAATACTTTACGAAAGTAAACGACCGTTTGCCCGGAGAAGCCGAGCGTGTTTTAAAAGCTCTGGTGGAAGAAGGAAGTATGAATAAAGAAGATCTTTCATTAACAGCCAGAGTAAAAAGAGCCGTTTTGGATCATGTGGTTATGCAGCTTTTCGCTCTTGGACTGGTTGACGTTTCAACAGAAGGTAAAAGCAAAATTTGCAGTTTAACCAGACTGGGCGGTGACTTTTTCCAACTTATTACAGCTGGTTGATACAAATCAACCGGCTGTAATAATAATTGACTGGTTGCACCCTTCCCGTTTTCCGCATATTTAAGATATAATTATAAAAGCACGCAACTATCTTAAAAATTATTTTTCAATAGTGAGTCCGATAGGCACGGCATTATCAACGCTCTCTCCAGTGCTCCACGCCGACAGCAGCACGGCTTGCTTCGGATCGGACTAGCGGTGCTGCAAAGGCGGCATGAATGTCTATTTTGGAAATGGGAGGTCTGCCGGTGGACAATTTGTTTCTTAATGCTCTTGAAGACAACCTGTCGAACGAAGCGCCTCTTGCGGAAAGGATGCGGCCGCGATCCTTGGCCGAGTTCGAAGAGCAAAGTTCCATCGTTGGAAAAGGCACGCTGCTCCGACGCACAATTGAAACAGACAGCCTGCAATCGATTATCCTTTACGGGCCTCCGGGAAGCGGAAAAACTACCCTGGCCAGGATTATAGCCCGCTTGACCCGCTCACGCTTCGCCACAATCAGCGCAGTGATGGCCGGAGTTGCTGATCTTCGCCGCGTTATCGAAGAGGCAAGGGAACTGCGCGCTCATTACGGGCAGAAAACCATCTTGTTCATTGATGAAATACACAGGTTCAACAAATCCCAGCAGGATGCCCTTCTTCCAGCCGTGGAAAACGGTTTAATTACCCTGATTGGTTCTACAACAGAAAACCCGATGTTTTCGGTAATCCGCCCTTTACTAAGCCGCACCAGGCTCTACCGTTTAACATCCCTCTCCGATCAGGCCATTATTAGAATACTCAGGCGCAGCCTGGCAGACAATGAACGGGGACTGGGAAAAATCCCGGCCGAAATTGAGCCGGATGCTGTAGCTTACCTGGCCCGGGCTGCCAATGGCGACGCCCGTGCGGCATTGAATTACCTGGAGCTGGCGGTTCTGAGCTCCCCGCCTGATGAAAACGGAACCAGAAAAATAAACCTGACTGTCGTCCAGGAAGCAAGCCAGCGGCATGTGCCCGGCTACAATAAAGCCGATGAACATTATGATGTTATTTCCGCATTCATCAAGAGCATGCGCGGATCAGACCCCCAGGCAGCGTTGTATTGGCTGGCCCGCCTTATTTATGCCGGTGAATCAGTTGAATTTATCTCCAGAAGGATTATTATCCATGCCTGTGAGGATATCGGCCTGGCGGATCCGCAAGCGCTTGTGCAGGCGGTGTCGGCCGCACAAGCCGCTTCCATGGCCGGCTTTCCCGAAGCCAAAATTATTCTTGCTCAGGCAGCCATTTACATATCCCTGGCGCCAAAAAGCAATTCTGTTGTCAAAGCAATCGATCGAGCCATGGAGGCTGTGGAAAAAGAGAGGGCCAACCCTGTCCCGCCGCACCTTAGAGACGCCAGTTACCGGGGAGCCGCTTCCCTTGGACACGGTGTAAACTACAAGTATCCTCATAATTACCCTGACCACTGGGTAAATCAGCAATATTTACCGGAGGGCCTCGAGGACTATATTTTTTATGAACCTTCAGAACAGGGCGAGGAGAGAAAGACAAAAAAGTAACAAGCCGTTCGCTGTTGACAAAGCCGTGCTCTTTAGGACGGCTTTACTGAGTACTCACTTCTGTACTTCAATAAGGTCTTCCCTAAACTCAACCGCCTTTCCAACAATACTTGCTTCTTCAATACCCCTTAAATGCAGCAATTCAACCAGCTTTTCAGCTTTTTCAGGTTCCAGGGCAATAAGCAGGCCGCCGGAAGTCTGGGGATCAAGCAAGACAATACGCTCAGCTTTTGTTAGATCGGGAGCGAAATGTATTTTGTCCGCAAAGAAATCGCGGTTATTGTAAGCTCCCGCCGGAATAAGGCCCTGCGCGGCCAACTGCAGGGTAAAAGGCAGCAGGTTTATTTTGCTCTTGTAAAAAACCAGGCTGACCTCGCTTGCCTGCGCCATTTCAACAGCATGGCCCAGCAAGCCAAAACCGGTGATATCGGTACAGGCATGGGCTCCTACTTCTCTCATTGCTTCCGACGAATCCCGGTTAAGGGACGCCATGCACGTTACAAACCTGGAATAGGCCTCGCCAGGAAACATGTCCGCTTTGACGGACGTACTGGCAATCCCCGTTCCAATAGGCTTTGTAAGAACCAGCAGATCTCCCGGCT
The DNA here is from genome assembly GCA_003513005.1 of Desulfotomaculum sp. NCBI lineage: Bacteria > Bacillati > Bacillota > Clostridia > Eubacteriales > Desulfotomaculaceae > Desulfotomaculum > Desulfotomaculum sp. The sequence goes on along the minus strand of DOTD01000069.1, from coordinate 61,183 downwards.
TTGCCCCGGAGCTGGCGATTATTTGATCCGGATGGGCCAATCCCGAAACGCACAGGCCGTATTTAGGCTCATCATCCGAAACGGAGTGTCCGCCGGCAATTATAGCCCCCGCCTCCTGCACTTTATCCGCCCCGCCTTTTAAAATTTGGACGAGAACATCCTGGGACAGACAACTGGGGAAACAAACTATATTCAAAGCCAGCAGCGGGCGGCCCCCCATGGCGTAAATATCGCTTAACGCATTGGCTGCGCTGATCTGTCCGAATAAGTAGGGATCATCGACAACAGGCGTAAAAAAATCCACCGTCTGAATCAGCGCAAGTTCATCGGAAATTTTATAGACCGCCGCGTCATCAGGTATGTTTAAGCCGACCAAAAGGTTCGCATCTTCAAATTTAGGCATTTGCCGCAGCACCTGCGACAGGGTTTCCGGCCCTATCTTGGACGCTCACCCGGCAGCTTTAGTCATCTGGGTCAACTTTACTTCCTGCATCAACAATCACCTCCTTGCCGGAATTTACTTTTATATTATACCTTTTTCACAGGCGTTGAAAGTATTCTTTGTAAATTAAAAGCTTCTTATGAGATCTAATCTTAGAACAAAATTCTTTATAAAAAAATCAGGGAGATACCCTGATTTTTCGAGATATATGAGAGAAGGGACTGATCATCAATCAATCAGATAGGCTACCTCTGCATTGGCAGTGATTTCAATCTGACCCGGGTTAATATCCGTGGCCGCGCCGCCTCCAAGGCTGAGCTGGACCTCTTTCTTTCCATAGTAAATCGGCGTCGGCTGATTACCAAACCAGCTTCCGCTTGCCGATTTAACACCGACTATTTTCTTTCCCAGAGAAGCAGCGATCGTATCCGCCTTAATCCGGGCGTCAGAAACAGCCTGCCTCAGGGCCTGGATTTTTTGTTCCGTGCTGTTGTTCGCGTAGAAGTTTATATTTTGAACCCGGTTAATCCCGTTCTTTACCGCAAGATCGATTATGGCGCCTATTTTATCAAGGTTGCGTATCGTTACTTTAATCTCGTTGGTGACTTCGTATCCGGTGAGCTTGGGCGGTTGGTTTTCTTTGTAAACATAATTCGGATAAAGGCTGTAATTAAGAGTACTGATGTCAGCAGCCGCAATTCCGTTTCCCTGTAAAGCGGCTATAACCTTATGTGATATTTCGACGTTGGCGGCCTGGGCATTTTGAGCCTCGGCAGCGTCTGTTACAACCGCAAAATCAATCTCCGCAGTATCGGGAGCAACCTTAACCGTCCCTTCCCCAGTCACCGTTATGGTATTCGCCGGCAAATCCTTGTCCTGGGCCAAACATGTACCGCAGAAACTCAGCAAAACAAAAAGAACCAACAAAGTTATTAAAAAAGGTCTCGCTTTAAACAACATCCCCACTCCCTTGTTTTTGGATTGCCGTACTTTTCGAATCCACCTCCTTAAATTTCAACCTTCAAATTGTTAGACGTTTTGAACAGGGCAATTGTTCCAAATTTTCGAGCCATTTTTTATAAAAACTTGAATTTTTTTAAAGCAGTCGCAATGTGTTAAGTCTTGACTCTCATTTATGAACGTATTATTGTTTCAATATGGTTTCATAATTGCAGTAACCATTCAGTGAACCCGGCAGATAACAAGAATACTAGCGCCGCCCTTCGATTATCTGCTTTAACAGATGATTAAGAAAGTTATCAGCAATTGAATTAGAGACGTTTCTTCAACCTGTTTTTCTGAATGTTTACCGAAATTAAATAATTATAAAAAAGGAGCAAAAAAATGGTCGATACTTCTAGTATTCCGGCTGACATAATTTTATGCAACGCTAACATAATAACCATGGACGAAAAAAGGCCGGGCGCGGAACTGGTCGCCGTCTCGGGCAATAAAATCATTGGCGTCGGCGGCAACGATGATTTGGAAAAGTTTAAAGGACCAAATACCCAAATCATTGACTGTGGTTTACAAACAATTATTCCCGGTTTTAACGACGCCCACTGTCATCCTCTTTCCTTCGCCGCAACCTTGCTCTATGTAGACTGTTCTCCCTCGAAAGCAGCCAATATTTCTGAAATACAAGCCCTCATCCGCTCCCGGGCGGAACAAACACCACCCGGCAAATGGATTAGAGCAGCCAAATACGATGAAAAAAACCTGGATGAAAAAAGACCGCCCACCCGCTGGGAATTGGACGAGGCATCACCGGATCATCCTGTCATTTTAATCCATTATACCGGGAATGGCTGCGTGTTAAACAGTATAGCCCTCAAACACATAGGCATTTATGGCTTGACAGCGGATCCCCAGGGTGGGCACATAGGACGCGAACCTGATTCCAGGGAACCTAACGGTGTTATCACCGGAAGAAACGAACTTGTGGAAAAAAGAATACCCGGCATTGATCAGGAAGAATTAAAAGCGTGTGTCAAGCTGGCCACCAAACAATTACTTTCTTTTGGAATTACATCTGTTCAGGATACCGGTTGGAACAATAACCTGGGACACTGGCAGACTTTAAAACGGTTAAAGGATGACGGACACCTGCCCGTCCGGGTTTCCATGATGATTGGGACAAATGCGCTGGCAGAATTCCAGAGCGCCGGTCTTTCGATGGAGAGCGGCGATTGTGACTTGCGTATAGGCGGTATAAAGATAGCCCTTGACGAAAGTACGGGCAATCCCAATCCGCCCCAGGAAGAATTGGACTATTACGCACTTAAGGCTCACGAGGCCGGTTTCCGGATCGCGTTTCATGTTCATGATATCGTCGCTCTTGAAACAACACTGGCTTCCCTGGAATACATTTGCAAAAAGATCCCCAGGCCGGATCACCGCCACCGCCTGGAACATTGCGCCATCTGCCCGCCCGGACTGATGCGCAAACTGAAAGTAACTGAAGCGATGGTAGTTACGCAACCTGCATTTCTGCTCTACTTCGGGGAAAGCTACATTGACGCCGTCCCCTCTAAAAAACTTAGCTGGCTCTTCCCAATGGGTTCATTGACAAGCCTGGGCCTAAAAACCGCGGCAAGTTCGGATTCTCCAATGATCCCCTGCAATCCGCTGATAGGTATTTCTACGGCCGTTGCAAGAAGAACAGAAACGAATAAAATTATAGCTCCCATGGAAGCGGTTTCGCCTCTGGAAGCACTGCGGATGTATACTTTATGGGGAGCTCATGCCTCCTTTGAAGAAAACATTAAAGGATCGATCAGCCCCGGAAAGCTTGCCGATCTGGTTGTGCTCAGCGAAGACCCGACTCAGACAGCGCCTGAAAACATTCCCGGAATTAAATTTCTTTTAACGATGGTTGACGGAAAAATTGTCTGGCAGGCCTAGGTTTCAGTTTAAATACGTAAAAAATAACCCCGGTATATATTATTTATTGTCGATTTTTTTAGGTGGAAAATACAGTAGACAAAAACTATAATTAAAAAAATTTATTTAAAGAATATAAAAAAATAACGCAAGAAGACAGATGCACTTAAAAAACCTGGGGGGTATTTATGTGCTTAAAGATGAACATTACATACTCGTCGTTGACGATAATGTAAGTGTAAGGCGCCTGTTATTCGAAATCATCAGCAATGAAGGATACAAGGTAGAAACAGCCGGAAGCGGAATTGAAACAATCCAGATGGTAAATTCCAATATACCTTCCTTAATTCTCCTGGACGTTAAGATGCCGGGTATGAGCGGTCTTGAAACACTGGAAAAACTTAGGGTTTATGCGCCGGGCGTACCCGTAATCATGATGACTGCCTATAGTGAAATGGACGCTTGCCAGGAGGCAAAAAACCGCGGCCTGGTGCGGGAATATCTTAAAAAGCCTTTTGAGATAGATGAACTGCGATTTTTGATAAAAAATATCATGCACGAAAAAATAGCCTGACTTGAATTTTGAAGAATTAACTTGAAAACTATTATAAGAAGTTTGATAATCTTACAGGTGTCAGGATGGTTCCTATCATTTTCAGATTAATTAAAGCAAAAGTACTCTTTAGCCTTTTTATGCTTTCGGCATTGGGGCATTTTCACTCCTACAGTATTACACGGGAACAGATGAAAATCGGCTTGCCTGAACGTCAGGTAGCCATCTTGATGTATCACCATATAAACGACTTCTATGCAGCAAAAGGTAATATAAGCACAAAGCTTTTTATACAACATTTAAACATGCTGCAAAAAGAAGGTTACCATGTAATTTCCGTGGATAGTTATGCAAAATTTCTGGAAGGTAAAGGTGATATACCCAGGAAAAGCGCGATCATCACTTTTGATGACGGGTACGAATCATTCTATAAATACGCTTATCCTGAATTGTCCAAAAGACATCTTCCGGCTACTGATTTTATAATTGTTGGTCTAGTAGGTAAAACAAACGGCAATTTACATTATTTAACCTGGGCGCAAATGAAAAAATGCAGCAGCATGAAATGACTTTTTATCCTCATGCCTATATGTCCCATCATTATACCCGTATATATCCATACTCCAGATTAAAACATGTATAACCGGACGGGCCTGGCTGCCCGATAAAAAAAGATTTGAAACTGAATCGGAGTATGAAAACAGGGTTGCAGATGATCTGCTGAAGGCAAAAGAAATTATGGAATCCGAACTGGGAAGGCCGATGGATGTTATAGCATGGCCATATAGACAGGATAGCCCCGAATCATTTAAGATAGCCAGTCTGTTGGGCTACAAATTTTTTTATTACGTAGATAACAGATTTTTTATGGTATATATACTAACCTTTCTTTATATGAAAATATGCTTGATAATTCATTGGTAAGATAAATGAAACAAAAAAAATTGCTCCCCCCCCTGGGCCAACCTGCTTTATCCTATACTACTATTCCTTGGCGGTTGTACAATCGTAGTACACCTTGCGCAGGGGCATCAATTGTTAAAGATCTTGTACGAAAGTACCTGGTGGCTGATTATTGTGGCAGCTCTTTTTCAGGTATCAATAATCCTCAACCAGAGCGCTTTGTACAGATATGTTCGATTACCTGGCGTTTATAATTTTATTGATTCCAGCGCTGTTCTATATACTGTTTCATGGTGTACTTAAGGGATTTTCGTATTTTTCTGCACTCTTGTTTTTGTATTTCTTTACGGTTTATTCGGATTTTACCTTTTAGACAGGCATTTTCATGATCATTTCAACCTTTTTGAATCCTCCCGGCAGTCACTGTTATTCCTGCTCTGGATAGGAGAACCTCCCGGCCATCATCTAACCCATATAGCACGCTGGTTCCTGGATTCATTTGACGTTATTGAGATATTAGGACTTGTTTACGGTGTGAGCATGATTTTGCGGCCAGTTATTTACCGCAGGAGCATTCTGCCTTATGAGAGAAAACGGGCACTGAACATACTTACTAAGTTTGGTCATTCTTCTTTAGCTTACTTAACCCTTCTCCCCGACAAATTCTATTTTTTTAGCAATTCCGGCAGAAGCTATGCAGCATATACTCTTGTCGGCAATGTTGCCATTGTCCTTGGCGATCCGATCGGTCCCAAGGATGATATAAGTAAACTGGTTAATGAATTTAAAGAAACTTGCTTAAAAAACGACTGGCATTCAGTATTTTATCAAGTTTTGCCCGAATATTTAACAATATACCATGATTTAGGGTTTAAAAGCATAAAAATAGGCGAGGAAGCTATTATTGACTTGGAAAAGTTTTCTATGGAAGGAGGTCAGCGGAAAGGTATCAGGCAATCTGTCAACCGCTTGAGCCGCAAAGGATTTAAAACGAAAATAACCGAACCACCGCTGGATGATCTCACCCTGAAACAATTAAAGGAAGTTTCTGATGAATGGCTGCATTTGCAGCATGGGAGCGAAAAAAGATTCTCCCTTGGCTGGTTCGACGCACAATATCTTAAAAACTGCACCGTTATAGCGGTTTCTGAGGCATAGGACAAAATAGTTGCTTTTGCAAACCTTATCCCTGAATACAACCTTAACGAAGGGACTATAGATTTGATGAGGCGAAGGGACAAGGAAAGCGGAATTATGGATTTTTTATTTGTACGCCTGATTGAATATTTTAAAGAACAGGGATATCAAAGCTTCAATCTTGGCCTTTCCCCTCTGGCAGGTGTAGGAATAAAACCTGAGGACAGCCTCCAGGAAAAATTTTTAAATTTTTTCTATGACCACTTTAACCAATTGTACTCCTTTAAAGGCTTGCACTATTTTAAAGACAAATTTGATCCTTTTTGGGAACCGCGTTATTTAATTTATCTTAATCCTATTTTCTTACCCAAAATTGGCATTGCCATTACAACGGTAAACGCCGGAGGGAATCTCCTGAAAACCTACCTGGCAGCGTGGTGGAGCAAAAAACGTTCTGCTGGTTAATTAAGAAGCTGTGTCGAATTTTGTCGCACAATTTATTAAGGAGCTGAGGAGGGAAATTAATCAATTTGTTTAATTTTATTAAGTAAAAGGGTGTCCTGAACTCGTGATCCAGGGCTAAAAATAGCACAGGAAAAAATAGAATAATTCTTTTTAGTATAAGGCGCCCTTAAGCAAAAGGGAGAATAGGGAAACCGGTGACGCTTTTAAAGCAGAATCCGGTGCGGACCCACCACTGTAAACGGCGACAATTTTCCACACTCTAAGTTCACATAGAGTTGCCACTGTGCGTAGAGCATGGGAAGGCGGAAATGAGGATGAGCCGCAAGCCAGGAGACCTGCCTTATACTATTTAATGGACGAAGGGGAATTTATATCGTCTATTATTTTAACATTAAGCGGTGACTTTCAAGATGGGAAAAGTCTCTTAGCAAATGCTGGGAGACTTTTTTGATGGTATTTTCATAATGATAACAGGCCGCAAATATATCTTTTTGAAAGAGAGGGGAATACCAATGTTCAAAGTCTGGGGAACAGCATAACCACAAATTTTTTAGTCTACGGTTTGTTAGCTAAAAAATAAATAATAAAAAGTTAAAAAAATACGGAGGCCCATGGTGATGAATATTTACAGGAATCGAGAAATCAACAGAATATTGGCGATATTAATATCAATAACTATCCTGGTTACAGCAATATTTCCTCTCTCACCTTCATTATTTCAGGGTAACATAGGAAAAGCATTTGCGGATGATTCCTTTGATAACTTGGCCGTCAAGGCGGTCAGGAACATCTACAGCTTGTACCAGGAAGGACTGGCGGTAGACGGGGGATATGGACATATTGGCGCCTATGACGCCTACATCTTAAACCAGGCCGGCGCAGACGTAAGCAGTTGGGTATACCAGGGTTCAAGTTTAAAAGACGGGATATTAAATCTGATCGATGAGACAATTTTTAAAGAAGAAACAGCGAACAAATCCCCGGCAAAACGTGTGGCGCAGGAATTCCAGGCGGCAGAAGCTTTCGTGGATAACAGAGCCGATCAATTGCTGACTATCCTAAAAAACCGGCAGACTGCCGGCGGCAACGGTTCATTCGATGCCGGCCTCTATGGTATATACAGCAATATGCCTGCTTTTGAGGCTTTAGGACGGGTGGAAACTATTGCCGAGCTTAATACGGCGGAGGCCATCAGCTATATCCTTGGCAGCCAGGACCCTGATACAAAGGCCTGGCCTGCAGAAGACGCTCCTAATTGGATTACGAACGACTTCATGACAACAACTCAGGCAGTAAGGACATTAGTCTATCTGGAGCCTTTCGCCGGGGAGAAAACCGATGCTGTCCGGACAGCGATAGAAGGAGCAAAAATCTGGCTTCAGGACCGCCAGAAAGCTGACGGTAGTTTTCGGGATGAGGCAGGTTTTGATGACCCGCTGGTCGATACGGCAGAAGCAATCCTGACCTTGGACCGCCTGGGTCTTGCTCCTGACGCATGGACAACGGAAGGCAAAAGCGCCGTTGACTACATGAGGAATAATGCCTTAAATGAAGACGGGACTTTTGGGTCTTCCAGGAACCTGGCCGATGGCGCCTGGGCCCTGGACGCCTATCTTGCACTGGGCGGAAGCGTGCATCGGGAAACGGCGCTGGGGATAAAGGTGACACCGGAGGAAGCAGAGATTTCTGTAGGCAGTACACAGCAGTACGAGGCCCAGGTCTCGCAAATGAACGGCGCCGTCAATGATGCTAGTTCGATAGCGACCTGGACGGTCGATAATACCGGCATCGCTGCGGTGGATAATAAGGGAATTGTCACCGGAGTAGCTGCAGGAAGTACTGTGGTTAAGGCGGTTTACCAGGGTGTCTGTGGAACCGCCAGTGTCACTGTGGAAGCTAACGGCGGCGGGGGTACGTCTCAGCAGTATACTACGGTTTTCGTGAAAGTAACAGGCAAGTCGGGTAATACTTTATTTCCCAAAACAACCGTGTACCTTTCAGCCAATGATGTCCATGGCGTGACTCCGGTGGGAGCCCTTGATAAAACCGGCTTGAGCTACAGCTATGATTCTGTTGATTATATTCACACTATTGACGGGCAGGGACCCGAGGGAACGAACGGCTGGATGTATAAAGTAAATCAAGTAACGCCAGGAATTGCTGCCATAAAATATGAATTAGCCGATAATGATCAGGTTTTATGGTACTACAGCTCATACACGGAAAATACATCCGGCGGGAGCGGGGATTCTGCCCTGATACCTCCTCAAGATAAAACAGTAGATGAAATTATCGTGGAAGCCCTGGAAAAGAATCAAGAAATCAAGATTAGCCTGGAAAACAGAAAAAATAACATAGTTGAGATAGCGCCAGACAGTATTAATAAACTTAATGAAACGAACAAGGAAATGACCCTGACCAATAAGGGCCTAGAAATAAAATTTGCTTCAAACGCCCTTGATACGGAACAGTTAAAAAAGTCTTTCAGTGAAGGCAAAAGCATAGTGCAATTAGGAGCCAGGAATCTAACAGATTCTGAAAAGCAGGAAATTCTGGCCAAGGCGAAAACAGACCAATTCAGCGGGCTTTTTGACATTGGTGGCAATATCGCAGATCTCACTGCTCAAATTACTAAAGAAAGCAGCGCCGGCGCAAAAGAAACAGTAACAATCAATAGTTTTAACGAACCTGTTCAAGTGAGCCTTGATTTATCCGGCGCCGCCTTAAGAGATGAAGATATTGCCAAACTGACGGCGCTGCGGTATGAAAAAGACACCGCCGGGAATATAGTTCCCGTAAAATTGGGCGGAAGTTATGACCCGGTGACAAAAACATTTTCTTTTTATACCGGGAATTTCAGTTGTTATGGAGTTGTTAAAGCTGCAGACCTGGTGACGATGAGCATGGGAATCAATATGACGGCCACAACTGTCAACGGAAAAGCAAGTTATACAGACGTTGCGCCGATCCTGCTCAACAACCGGACAATGGTTCCTCTGAGGATTGTCGCTGAGAGTTTGGGAGCGGATGTTCAATGGCAAAAGAAGACCAAAACAGTTGAAATCAAGCTGAGAAACAAGTCACTGCGCCTGGCTGCAGACAAAACCTCTCCAGGCATGGATACTCCGGTTACAATTATGCAAGGACGGGCAATGGTTCCCATCAGTTTTGTATCTGAATCTCTTGGGGCAACTGTAACCTGGTTCCCTTCCTCCCAAAGGATAGATATTGTCAAATGACAGAAATCCACCGTCATATCCTTACGGGGAATTGTTTTATAGTTTCATTTTTCTAGGGAAGTAGCTTACAGGATATTTAGATGGCTAGAAAAGAAATCTTCTTCTTAAATCCCCCGAAGGGTACCCTTCGGGGGATTTAAGTTCTCTGTATCTGTCAGGCTGCTTCAGTATTTTTAAACTAACGTTTTATTGTAAAAAACACTAATTACATAGTGGAGATATTTCAATCGTCAATCCCTTGATTAACGCCAAATTGGTCTCTATAACGAAGAAGTTTTGGATTTTGAAATGCCAAATTCACCAATTTATCAACTTTTTCAAACAGAATATCTCTATTCAGAATATCTCTATTATAACAGATTTATATCCACCATGCAATTAACGTTTTTATTGTAATAATAGAAAAGGTCTTTCCATCCGTCGAAACGACAATTGTACCGTTAATATCTGTACGATAGATCTTAACCCCCGCGTTTTTTAGCCTGTCCAGAATTTCCTGACTGGGATTTCCGTACGTGTTACCGGCGCCTACACTGATTACGGCAATTTCAGGTTCTACTTTACTCAATAACTGTTCTGTAGTCGAAGTATCACTTCCATGATTGCCAACTTTTAGGATTTCAGCAGACAAGTCACCTGTTAAAGATTTCTCCCGGGACTCCTGAGCATCCCCATCAAATAAAAACTCCATGTCACCAGTATCCAACCTGCAGACTACTGAGTTATCATTTATTTCCGTCCATGATCCTTTTGTAGTCAGTATTTGTAAAGAATTGGGGCCAAAGCTAAAGGACTGCTTATTATTGCTATTCCATATTGCATTTTCAGCCTTTACTTTTTCCTGATACAGTTTAAGGGTACTTGTATCAACCCCGCACCCGCTGTCAATAATCCTTTTTACATTAAATGCATCTAAAACAGCAGGAATTCCGCCGATATGTTCTTCGTTAGGGTTGGTAGCGATAAGAAGTTCTATATCATCGACACCCTGATTTTTCAAATAGTTAACTACTTTTGGTCCATCCTCTTTATTTCCTGGTTCAGACAGGCTGCCCATTCACCGATAGAAAGAAAGCACCTCGCTCCAGAAAGGAGGGCACAGATGGCCACCGCCAGGATAGAGATTTGGGAGTGCCGGATACCACGCTTTTTTCGGGAGTCTTTCAGCAATGCCAGGTAATCCAGCAATCCTCCCTTGCTTTCAATAGAAACCGTGTTTAAATCGACCATCGCTCGTTCCCCTCCTGTTAGTTCTGAAGGAAGAAACGGGGCGGAGAGAATTGTGGCAGCATTTTTGAGCAACGGTTTTACAAGGACGGTTTTTGACTGTCCGTGGTAGTAATAGATGCCGCCTGTACGACCATAACCCGTAGTCATGCCCAAGGGAACCCATCCGGCAGCCCGATAACAGATGGCTTTAAAGCGGCTGTGATCCATGAATGTTTCTACCATGACGATCGGGTGTCCATAGACGGTTTCCCAGTTGGCGGACAGCCGTTTGACATTCAGCGCCAGCACCCTGGATGCCAGGTTTTTGATTGATACACCTGGCAGGATAAGAAAACGCTGATTGTTGGTGATATACTGCAACCGTTCGTATTTCTGCTCATCTGACCAATTGATCCACCTATCCCGGGGGCTGCATTTCAAGGCTGCGGTACCCCAGCCGATTAGCGCTACCCACTGGCCATTGAGCAGGGCCACGTATTTAAGGTTCCTGCCTGACAGGCAGTGAAAGCCTAAATAGTGGCGCTTGGCCATTAAGGTGTTCCAGTCGTTCTCCTCTCCGGAAATGATAGGTCGTACGATCAGGTCTTTCAAGTTAGCTTATCTCTTTAATAAAATCATCTTTGACTTTTAGATAAAACGTTAATGCATCCCCGCAGGACGGATCTCCGAAACTTCCTTCAGCATCTGCATCTGGCATACTATATGCGTTTTGTGGACTCATAAAATGTTCTACCACTTTCTCTGAATAGATAGTCAATCACCCCTATCCTCATTATTCAATATGCCTCTATCGCACCTGTATCTACGACAGCCACCTTTGCCGCCGCATAACTTTCCGCGGCCGTCACAAAGACGGTATTCACCGCCCTCAATGAAAAGTACTTTCCCATTCACCAGGGATTCCGCAACTTTTTTCCGGGCATCATTGTAGGAATAGCAAGGAAGAAAGAAAATTCAGCTGCCACGCTCCTTGAAGCTCCCAAAATCATCGCTCCGATAATTGTCGCAGCAGACCGTGATGTACCAGGAATCATAGCCAGGCACTGAATCAAACCAATATAAAAGGCTGTCTTGTAATTAAGCGTCTTGATTGAATTTATATTATTCACCCTGTCTCGATTCTCAATAATAATTAACACGATGCCACCAATCAATAACGCCAAGGCAACGATCAGAGGATTAAACAATTTTTCCTCAACAACTTTACCAATGGCGCCGCCGATAAGCAAAGCAGGAATAATCCCCACAATTGTTTTTTTCCACAAATCCCAGGTCTCGCTTTTCTCTTGATTCGTCTTAGTATTGCTAAAAGGATTTATACGTTGCCAGAAATATACAACTACCGAAAGAATAGCGCCCAGCTGGATAACCACATCAAATGTATTTGCAAAATTACCCGTAAATCCAGCCAGTCTATTTACAAGTATGAGATGACCGGTTGAAGAAATCGGCAGAAACTCAGTTACACCTTCAACAATGCCCAGTATAACCGCAACTAACATGTTACTCATTATTACCTCCAGCAAATATGATTCAATCGCCAGACTATGCGATGAATGCACCAATAAAGGGGTCAACGCTTTTGAGCTTTAATTACAGCAAAAACGCCTTCCCCAGTTCCATGTTTAATTTCTTGATTCTTGTTCTCAAGAGAATATATAGTCTGCCGTTTATCAACTATTTCAAAGCCTGCTTCCTTAAGTAAATTCATTATTTCCGCAGATGAGTGTAAATTATAATAATTTAGTTAAAATCAACGCTGAATCAAATCCAAATGAAAGAGGATACATATGGAAAAAACTTGATGATCCTGTTGATTTTCAAAACAAGCGCCTCCTCCCGTTACCGTTGCCAGCGCCGCCGTTTCCTCCGCCGTTAGCAACCGGCTGACTAACTATAGCCGGTTGCTGCATCCAGCCCGGCGGCTCGTCAGTTGCCCAATCGGGTAAGGTATTCATGTTTTTTTCAGCCTGCCCGGCTTCGGGCATTACGCTGCCCGGCCTTGCCTCACCGCTGCTTTTATTCTGCCTGCCGTTCTCGGCCGGCTGCGTTTGCTGCCTGGTTGCCGGCACAGCCTGGCGAGTGTACCCCTGTGCCAGTTGGCGGCCTTCGGGTGGGAGGTTGTCATCATCAAGTTCCCCACGGTATGCCGCCGCCCCGATGCCGAAAAACGCGATCGCCTTCTTGATGGCATTGGTTAACGCTCCTTTTCGGGTGTCAGTTTTAAGCGCGGAAACATGGCCGCCCGGTGTCTTCGGTGTTTCAGCCAGGACTTGAAAGCCGGCCGGCGTCCAGTTGCCGAGCCGGATGATTACGTCATACCCTACCTCGTAAGCCTTCCGGCCGCTGCTGTACTCCCCTTGTTCGCAAAAAACTTCCTCTGCAATTATGCGCCAGTGCCCCAGGCCGGCTATGTTATTCATCTTATCTATGCAATACTGGTAGCCGTACCCGTCAGTGTCGTAGCCTTTTTGGGTCTCGCTTCTTTTGGTGCGTTGAATCGCGTCGAAGGGAAGCTCACTGCAAAAATCCCTGTAAAGCTCCGGCAGATCCAGCAGTGTGAGTTCCCCTGGCAGCAGGCCGATTGGCTGCCCGTCGCCGGCAGCGCCGCTATAGCCGCTCTCGTTTTATTAACCATTTAACTAGCCTCCTTCTCATTGGTTTAAATGATCAATAAAATTTATGCCATAGCAAATGAGCAGGACAAGCGGTACACGCAGGCAAGCAAGGAACTCATGAAAAATATTCGGGCAATAGATGCCAGGATGGATAAAATCGTCAAACAGGTATTAGACGGAGCTGCCTGGCGGCCATTCGACAGAGCGATCAGGAAGTTGCAGAAACAAAAAGACGAACTGGAAGAGCAGCTTAATAACCTGCCCAAACAACCGCCGCAAAGGATCACACGGGAAATGATCCTCGAATACTTCAGCAGGTTTAAAACAGCCATCCTCGACCGTGTCGATAGTGAGAAGAAAAAAACAATCGTGGACAACTATGTCCACGAAATCACTGTTTCCGACGATATCCAAGTTGTTTTAAAATTAAATATAGGTACGGATAACGCTGGTGCCGGAGACCGGACTTGAACCGGTACGAAGGGTAACCTTCGAGGGATTTTAAGTCCCTTGCGTCTGCCAATTCCGCCACTCCGGCAAAAACCTCATTTATTAAGTTAACATACGGGGCTGTTATTTGTCAATTGGTAAACCTTTAAGCAAGAAAACCAAAGGAACATGGTGTTTTCGCCAGCTAACGGCCAAAATATTTTTCATCGGGACCATTTTATGGTACTCTATTTTTGTTATGAACAAAAATGAGATCAGAAAACAAACTTTAGCCGCGCGGATGGCTCTTTCCCATGAAGAAGTCAGCCTGAAAAGTTCTCTGATTACAGAGAGAATTCTTTCCCTGGAAGAATACCGCCGGGCAAATGTGATTATGACTTACCTCGATTTCAGAAACGAGGTAAAAACAGGCGAACTTATCCAAAGAACAATGAAAATGGGCAAAAAGATTGCCGTTCCCGCAACCGACAAAAAAAATATCCGTCTAAGACCATCACTTTTACTGGCTTACCCTGGTGATTTATCTCCCGGAGCGTGGGGAATTCCGGAACCTGCCCCCGGTCGTTTCCGCCCGGTTGAACCCGGTGAGATAGACATTGTTATTGTGCCCGGCGTTACCTTCGATGAGAAAGGGAACAGGATTGGCTATGGCATGGGATTTTTTGATCGTTTCTTAAATGAAACCGATGCCTTTTCTATAGCCCCGGTCTTCGAAATGCAAATCAAGCCCGCTTTTTCCCCGGGGCCGCACGACCGCCCCGTGGACTGCCTGGTTACCGAGGAAAGGGTAATTTACGTAGCATCCGCCCATAAATCAACCTGAACACCGTACCTTAGCAGAAAATCTATCCCTTCACTTGTTCCCTTATAATCCCGGCGCACTACCGCCCGGCTGAAATCGCAGCTTACGATCAGTTTGGCGCAGGTAACGCAGATATCAGCATTTACATAAATAGTACCGCCCCTGACCGCCAGCCCGCGCTTTGCGCAAAGGCAGATGGCGTTCTGTTCGGCATGCATGCAAGGCTTGAAATCTTCCCTGCCCGCCTGAGTTTTTAAACAGATTCCCGTGTCGCAGCAATGAGCCTCGCCGCTGACTACTCCATTATAACCGTGGGAAATAATCCGCCTGTCCACCACAACAACAGCGCCTACCTTTTTGCGCAGGCAGGTAGAACGGCGCGAAATTACCTCCACAACATCCATGTACACTTCATCAAATGAGGGACGTTGAATGGTCATGCGTTATGATAACCCTTCATACAACGGGTACTTAATACAGAGATTCTGGACAACCCCGGAACACTGCCGGAGTTTTTCTTCATCATCCCTGTTGTTTATCGCCTGGCTGATAACTTCCGCCACCTGTTGCATATCAGTTTCGTCCAAACCACGGGTGGTTACTGCGGGAGTTCCTATCCGGATGCCGCTTGCTATGGCGGGCGGCCTTGGATCAAATGGAATTGCGTTTTTATTCACGGTTATACCAACCCTGTCCAGAACTTCCTCCGCCTGTGCGCCGGTTATATCCGTGCTCCTTAAATCTACCAGAATCAAATGTGTGTCCGTTCCGCCGCCGACGAGGTTAAAACCTTTCTGCAGCAGAGCTTCCGCCAGGGAACTGGCGTTTTTGACAACCTGGCGCTGATAGGTAACAAATTCAGGCTGCATTGCTTCCCAAAGAGCCACCGCTTTGGCGGCGATCACATGCATCAAGGGACCTCCCTGGAGACCCGGGAAAAGAGCCCTGTTTATCTTTGTAGCATATTCCTCCCGGCATAAAATCAGCCCGCCGCGAGGCCCGCGCAGAGTCTTATGGGTGGTCGTCGTAACAATATCGGCATGCGGAACCGGATTCGCGTGCTCACCTGCGGCAATAAGGCCGGCAATGTGCGCCATATCAACCATCAGCAAGGCGCCCACCTGCCGGGCAATCTCCATAAACCGTTCAAAATCAAGTGTGCGCGGGTAAGCGCTGGCGCCGGCGACAATTAACTGAGGTTTGCATTCAAGAGCAATTTTCAGCACCTGGTCATAATCAATTACTCCGCTTTGTTCATCCACACCATAGTGAACAATATTATAAAATTTTCCTGACATGCTTAAAGAGCTTCCATGGGTCAGATGCCCGCCGTGGGCAAGGCTCATGCTCAGGATTGTATCACCCGGTTTAAGAAGCGCCATATAAACTGCGAGGTTGGCCTGGGTACCGGAATGGGGCTGGGCGTTAACGTGTTCTGCGCCAAAAATTTGTTTTGCACGGTCAATTACCAGCTGCTCCGCCATGTCAACATACCGGCAGCCGCCGTAATAACGCTTTCCCGGATACCCCTCGGCGTATTTGTTTGTTAAAACCGAACCCTGCGCTTCCAATACGGCCAGACTTGCCGAATTTTCGGAAGCGATGAATTCAAGGGCATCCTGCTGCCGTCTTATTTCCAGGTTGATTACCCTTGCGATCTCCGGATCTACTGCTGCTAAGGAATCTTTGAACATACCTATTTCCCTTTCCGCTCACAGAGCAATAATCTATATTTTAATATATTTGTTCTCAATTTGTGCTATTTTTTCTGTCCGCCGGGCATGGCGGCCGCCTTGAAAGACCGCTTTCAGCCACACATCAACTATTTCCCTGGCCAGGCCGGGGCCAATTACTCTCTCCCCAAAGGTTAGAACATTCGCATCATTGTGTTCCCTTGACGCCCGCGCAGAAAACGTATCGTGGCACAAAGCCGCCCTTACCCCAGGCACTTTGTTAGCAGCCATGGAAACACCTATTCCCGTGCCGCAGCAGATAATGCCCAGATCATATTCCCCGGAACGGACCGCCTCGGCGACAAGAAGGGCAAAATCAGGGTAATCTACCGGCTCCTGCGCTGAAAAAGAACCAAAATCATGATAAGACAGGTTGTTTTCTTTTAAATATGAAATTATTTCTTCTTTGAGCTTCCATCCGGCGTGATCCCCGCCGACTGCAACTCGCAATTTTTCCGGTACCTCCTTACTGCCAAGTTTTATTTTACTGAAAGAATATTTCTACATCAAACGACATTTTCCTCTTACCCAAAAAGTTACCAGATCGTTAATCTGTCAAGGGCAAGCCCGATTAAATAACGTAATTCTGCAGCACATTGTCTGTATAAATCCAGGGAACGCCCGAAAGGATCAATTATATCCGAACCTTTCCCGGCAAATTCGGCAAGTGTAAAAGTCTTTTCTATTGAACCGGGTTCAAGCTGCTCTACCTGCTGCTTGTGCGACCTTGTCATCGTTAAAATCAAATCAGCCTCTCGAACCAGTTCACATGTTAAAAGAACAGCTTTATGATCTTTCACATCTATTTGTACTTCTTTCATCGCTTTAATTGCGCCGGCAGAAGCGCTGTCGTTGGGCAGGGCGGATGTGCCGGCGGACATTACCTGATTTCCCCGGTCCTTCCCCCTCGCCTGCAAAGCTTTTTTAGCCAGCGCCTCGGCCATCACGCTCCGGCAGGTGTTGCCCGAACAGATAAAAAGTATTTTTATTTCCTTCACCCCGCGTTTTAAAGACGTTTCTGCGGTTTTTTATTTATTCAAACGCGGATTACCCTGCCTCCGGCAGCCCTGTATAACCTGTTCATGATTGCCAGGCCTAATCCCTTGGAGTCCATGCCTTCGGCAAGAATAACATCCACACCTAGCTCATCAAAATGGCGCAGGGCGCTGTATAACCGGGCTGCAACCCCTGCGGGCTCCCGCCGCCGGCCGGCGATAATTACTTCCCCGCAGCCATAAAGACCTGCGTCCTCCTCGTAAGCAAGCACTCCCACTTTTTTACCCTCATCCAAGTACTGGCGCAGCAACTCGCCAAGCCGCCGGGATACTTTTAATGGTTCCCCTTCAACAATAAATAGGGGCGCCTCCGGGGCATAGTGCTTGTATTTCATCCCCGGGGAACGAACAGGAGCTGTATTTAAATCACATTCTTCTGTGAGCAAAAAATCTAATTGCAGTTCACCGATAACACGGGATATTTCCTCCGGTGTTACGCCACCGGGACGTAGTATTGCCGGAACAGTTACGGTTAAATCTACAACGGTGGATTCAAGCCCCAGATCAGCCGGTCCGCCGTCCAAAACAGCATCGATCATAGCGCCCAAATCTTTCAAAACATGCCCGGCGGTCGTCGGACTCGGACGGCCTGAAAGATTTGCGCTGGGGGCCGCAACCGGTATTCCAGCCTCCCTGATTAATTCCAGAGCCACAGGATGGGCGGGCATTCTCAAAGCAACGCTGTTTAAACCTGCGCTGACTTCGTCCGGTATTAAAGGGCTCTTAGGCAAAATAACCGTCAGCGGCCCCGGCCAAAATGTCTCCATCAAAATCAGGGCTTTTTGCGGAACCTCGGCGGCCAGTTGGAAAACTGTTTTTCGGTCAGCGACGTGAACAATCAGGGGATTGTCCTGCGGCCTCCCCTTTACTCTGAATATACCCGCAAGAGCTTCCCTGTCAAAAGCATTGGCGCCCAAGCCATAAACGGTTTCTGTAGGAAAAGCCACCAGCCCTCCGGATCGTAGTATTAACGCCGCCTGTTGGATAATCTTGCCGTCCGGTCTTAAAGGATCGACTTTCCATAGCCTGACTGAATTTTGGGACACGTTTATCACGCCATATTTGTCTAATTTGCTTGCCTGTAAGTTTTTATTATTATACCATAAGCTAAAGAATAATCTAATCATGAAAGGGGCTTGAACGCATATGCAGGTAGTATTTCACGAGCGGTACAGGGAAGTGTACGCCTGCGATCCGGCGGCGGCCTATGGAAGGATGGACAGCATGTTTGATGAGTTAATCAAAGCCTATCCTTTTATCCGGCCCGAACCTGCGAGCGAGACAGATATATTATTAGTTCATAAGACGGAACACCTTGAAAGGTTTAAAAGAAATCCGCAGCTGTTCGAAGTTGCCTCACTGGCTGTAGGCGGGGCAATCAAAGCATCTGAACTGGCTGTAGGCGGTGAAAAGGCGTTTGGACTTGTCAGGCCTCCCGGGCACCACGCCAGCCCGGGTTCATGCTGGGGATTTTGTTATTTCAACAATATCGCCGTAGCCGTTGAGAAGTTGATCAGAAACAGTGTAATCAAGAAGGCGCTGATTGTTGATATTGACCTGCATTTCGGGGACGGAACCGAAAAATTTTTCCACGGGAGATCAGACGTTATTTACCACCATGTAACAGACAAGACCAGAGAGGATTTTTTAAATGATCTCAAAGATTTCCTGGAAAGCGAAAAAGACTTTGACATAATCGGAGTTTCCGCCGGCTTTGACAGGCACATGTCCGACTGGGGACGCCTTTTGACTACAGAGGATTACACTGAAACAGGAAAAATAATCAGTCAATCCGCCGGGCGTGTCTGTCAGGGAAAAGTCTTCGTAGTATTAGAGGGCGGCTATAATCACAATGTTTTGGGATTAAACGCAAAAGCCCTGTTGAGCGGAATGGAGCAAATATAAATAAGGGGTAATTTAAATGGTCCGGACAATCGGCAGCAGAGCGTTGAAGGCTGGTTTGCCCCCTGGGACTTTGGTTCACATAGGACAAAAAAGAAGCGATCAGGTTAAAATCACCTTTACCGAGTACTCGGAAAGCCAGTATCTGTCAAGGGAGATCAAGGAAATCAAAGAATTCCTGCCCTTGAAGAATAAGCCCGTGGTTTCCTGGATAGATATAAGCGGGATTCACAGTCTGGAAACAATAGAAAATATCGGAAAATATTTTAAGCTGCATCCTCTTATTCTTGAAGATATCGCAAATTCCGAACAGCGCTCGAAAGTTGAGGATTTTGGCGCATATCTTTTTATTGTCTTAAAATTTCTCAGTTACGATGCTGAGAAGAAATTGGGGATAGAGCAGATCAGTTTTATTTTAGGTTCCAATTTCGTAATTACTTTTCAGGAACACGGCGAAGATGCCTTCCTGCCAATCAAAACCAGAATTAAAAACAGCGCCGGAAAAATCAGGACGATGGGCGCGGATTATCTGGCCTATTCTTTAATTGACGCTATCGTGGATAATTATTTTGTAATCCTCGAGGAGATTGGGTTAAAGCTTGATATTTTAGAGGAAGAGCTTGTAACCAACCCTACACGGGATACTTTGCGCCTGATTCACCAACTAAAAAGGGAAATGCTGCTGATTCGAAAGTCGATTTGGCCTTCCAGGGAAGTCATCAGCAGCCTTCAAAGAGGGGAGTTTTCTTTCTTTGAGGATATTGCCGTGCTGCACTTAAAAGATGTCTATGACCATGCTATTCAGGTCATAGACACCATTGAAACTCTCCGGGATATGCTTTCAGAAATGATGGATATCTACCTCTCCAGCATCAGTAATAGAATAAATGACGTGATGAGAGTTTTAACGATTATTACCACCATTTTTATCCCTTTATCCTTTATTGCCGGTGTTTACGGGATGAATTTCAAATATATGCCCGAGTTGAACTGGCGCTGCAGTTACCCGATCGTCCTGTTTTCCATGCTGCTGCTCGGAATTTTAATGCTTGTATATTTCAGAAAGAAAAAATGGCTTTGATGTTTTTGAAATTTTACAGACCATATTTGAAAAGCGCCTGCTTATTCATCCGGAAGTCAACCAGACTTGCCGGCCGCTCCCAGATTAGCGGCAGAAGAACAAGAAAAGTAATCCCGTAAAACATGGCCATTGTTTAAAGCCAATCAGCAAGCTTTCCGGCCAGCCAATCATTAGATCGCTCAATGATTTTCATACGCACACCTTCTGTTTGCTTTTTTTAAAGAATTGGGGAACAAAGAGTAATGTTATATTATTCGAAAACGAAAATTTCTGTGTATAAAGGAACAATTAGGCCTTTTTATAAATACAATTAATCTTGATTGAGGAAATTATTGAAAGCATTCGTTAAAGAGCAGCCATAAAGGGTTTTTTCAAAAGCCCTTTATTTTTTTCGGCAGTACAAGAATAAAGACAAATTCAACTAAACAGGAGCATTTAATATTTTTATAGCTAAACGGTCTGTGGATAATATTATTCTATAGTTACCATAAGAGGTATCAATATATAAAAGAGAGAATAAATACAACTTAGCAATTATTATCAAATAAACTAGAACAGGAGGTTATTTATATTGAAAAAACAGGGATGGGTAATATTGGCAGGCGGTGTCTTGGGGTTATTTGGGATTATTCTAACCCATATGGGCAACCCGCCAAACATGGGTGTTTGCATCGCCTGCTTCCTAAGGGATATTTCCGGAGCTTTAGGTCTGCACAGGGCATTACCTGTCCAATACCTGAGGCCGGAAATTCTGGGTTTGGTTCTTGGAGCGTTCTTAATTGCGCTTTTTACAAAGCAGGTTAAAGCCGTTGGGGGTTCAAGCACATTTACCAGGTTCTTTCTTGCTGTCCTGGCTATGATTGGTATGCTTGTTTTTTTAGGGTGCCCCGTCCGTCTTGTTTTAAGATTGGCCGCAGGCGACCTGAACGCATTATTAGGTCTCGCTGGACTGGTGGCAGGTATTGCAGTGGGAGCCTGGTTCCTGAGTTGTGGTTTTACACTGGGCCCGACGAGCAACCAGAATAAAATAAACGGCTATATCTTTCCATTACTTGTTCTTCTTTGTTTGTTTCTTCTGCTGTTCAAATCCCCTTATTTGTTTTTCAGCGAAACTGGTCCAGGCTCCTTACATGCGCCTTTGCTGATATCTCTGGGCGCCGGCCTGATTATTGGCATACTGGCTCAACGCTCTCATTTATGTATGGCTGGCGGAATAAGAGATTTCATTATGTTCAGAGATAAGCATTTGTTATACGGTTTTTTAACCATGCTGGCAGTTGCCTTAATTGGCAATATTATCTTTGGCGGTTTTAAAGTCGGTTTTGCCGGCCAGCCTATAGCGCACTCCGACGGTTTGTGGAACTTCCTGGGAATGACGCTTTGTGGTATCTGTATTACTCTTATGGGCGGCTGCCCTCTTCGTCAGCTTATAGCCGCCAGTGAAGGGAATACTGACTGCGCTGTTACCGTGTTTGGCTTTCTTATAGGAGCTGCCTTTGCGCATAACTTTGGTCTGGCTGCCAGTGCGAAAGGAGTCCCCTTTGACGGTCAGGCTGCCGTTGTAATCGGCCTTTTAGTTGTCCTTGGTATTGCCTTTTTAAACATTAAATTTAATCTGGTTCAAAAACCATCAGTACGGGGGGTAAGTTCGAATGTCAATTGAAGTTGACGCCCGGGGATTGAGCTGCCCGGAGCCTGTCCTCATGACCATGCGGCAGCTTAACGCAATTTCATCCGGCACGATAAAAGTGCTGGTCAGCAATGCCGCTGCAGAAGAAAATGTAAGCCGCCTGGCCGAAAATAAAGGATGGAAAGTAGAAGTAGTCAAAGATGGGACAGATACTATTCTAACCTTAACAAAATAACTGTTTCTAAATCCTTTAGGCAAGAAAATAAAGGACACCCGTAAACGCACGGTTTAATAGGAGAACTTATTGAACCGTACACCCAAACCGATACGGTTAAATAAGAGAGGCGTTGTCCCGCAAGGGATAGCGCCTCTCTTTTGCTTCCACATCATAAATGTTCAAATTATGTGGTCAAAAAAGCCGGGTTTAATAACGCAGGAATCAACTCATTACCCTGTCCAATAACGCCGCATAACTGTCCACTACATCGTACATAACATAATCCGTGCTGATCGCCCTAAAATGCTCACGGGCGCAGTGAATTTTTGCTTCCTCGACCATACGCAGCTGCAGGGTGGACATGGAGCCTTTTGTCTCGGCAACGAAGTAGATATGTTTTACCTTGCCCTCGTAAAAAGCTATTGCCCAGTCAGGATTGTATTTTCCGACCGGTGTGCTGATGAAAAAGCCATTTGGCAGTTTTACATAGACCGCCACTTCATTACTGTTATCAACGCTCTCCGCAAAGGCTCTCTCATTTGCGGAATCATAGAGAATATGGTCATACAAATGTTTATTCGCCGCCATAGCGTTCACGCCAAGCTGTCCTTTTAACGCCGGTTCGGTAAAAATGGTAGTGTCATAAACTGCATCCAACTTATTATAAGTGATGTGCTGAACAATAGCCGTTGCTTTTTGCTCGTTTATAATCTGCGCCGCCTTGATAATGAATTCTTCCGGATTGTTTACAAACTGACCAAAGACAGTCTTTTCAATTTCGCACAGGATAGTTGCAACAGCTTTTCTGGTAAGTCCTGTTTCGGCGACAACTTTGCCGACCAGGTCATATTTCACTGTGGCGCTGGACGAAAGTTCAGCTTTGAAAACCCCATTTTCCTCTTTTATAAAAGCGGCGCCCTGCTGCAATTGTTCCCGTGATTGGATATCGGTCATTGTCCCGGTTTCGACCTTGAAAAATATCTTCGAAACACGAAGTTCACGATTCAACGCCGATATTGCTTTTTGAATCAATTCTTCCTGGTCAAACTCCACCACATACACAGACTTGGCGTTTATATTAGCCCACAGCTTCTGGAATTCCGGCAAGCCCAGCTTGGATTTATCCAGCTTCAGCTCAATGTTGTTTTTACGCGCATTCTCCGGCTGCAAGGCCCGGCTGTCATAAATAGAGTCGAGAATTGCTATTACAGACTCTTTGCAATCTGCAGCTTCTTCAGCGATTTCAACATTGCCGTTTTTCTTATCCTCATAGTATTTGTCGGTGAGAGCGCCTTTTTTCACATAACCGCTGGTGATGAGTCCCTCATAAATGCTTTGGGCAAGGTCGAAATCAATAACCTGTTCAGCGCCGCCGGCGTCTTTAATAACTTTGTTTTTAAAGAGATCTGTCGTTACTATACGAGGCCTGTCAGCTACCGCCTCGGCAAGCTCAGTTTGAAGCCCCTTAGCAAAGCTGTCATAGCTTTCGTTGGCGACAACGGTAAGAACATTTACATTATGGACATCCTCGCCCAACAGATTCGTATCCATGCGCTCTCCATTTTGATTTACGGATAAACGCAGACCTCGCCCGACTTCCTGACGTTTGCGGACATCACTGCCGCTCTGCTTGAGAGTGCATATTTGAAACACATTTGGATTGTCCCAGCCTTCGCGCAGAGCAGAGTGAGAGAAAATAAATCTCACCGTCTCCCGGCGATCCAGCAATCGCTCTTTATTTTTCATAATCAGGTCATACGCATCCGCATCATCGGATGTACGTTCCTTTCTGTCGCCTAACTTACTGTCTATAATACGACGGCTCTTTTTGTCTATAGAAAAATACCCGGCATGGGTTTCCTCAGCAGTTATGCCGTCAAGATATTTAAAATACTCATCACTATCATCAATTTTAAGCTGGATGTTACTGATCGCCTGTTTGTATTCTTCCTCGAACATATCGGCATACAGGCCATTAAAAGCTTGCCCGGCAGCGTCGTACTGCTTGTACTTTGCAACCTCATCAATGAAGAAAAGCGACAGTACCTTAATGCCCTTATAGAACAACTGCCTTTCCCGTTCGATATGAGAGAGTATGGTCTCGCGGATTTGAATACGCCTGAGCTGATCCTCGCTGACCGCGCCGGCAACATCTCCGGCAAACAGCTTAATGCCGTTTGTAAACTCGATAGAGCTATCTCTTCCGTCAATTCTCAAGACGGTATATCCGTTTTTGTATTCTTCAAGCTCACCGGAATTGGGGAACAGGTTATACCTCTCGCCGACAATGCGTGTTGACTTGCGAACCCCTCTGGCGCCTTTCACGTCAAACTCAATGGTGGCAGTAGGGTTGCCCTTGGAGAGGTTGATGCTTTCCAGATATACATAACCTTCTGTCGCCGTGCTGCCCGCGACGGAAACACCCTTAACGGCAATCTTTTTGACCAGCTTCTTGTTATAAGCTTCCATTGCGTCCAGGCGATAAATCATATTGTAAACGCTGTCCTTCTTGTGCGTTGCAGAATATCGCAGAGTTACCAGCGGGTTAAATTCCTTCAAGCGCTCTTTTGTAGCCGCTCCTTCCACAGACTGAGGCTCGTCGATAACCAGAATGGGATTCGTTTTTGCAAGAATATCAATAGGCTTGCGGCTTCTGAACTCATCCAGCTTCATATAAATACGCCGGGCATCCTTGCCGCGGGCGTTAAACGCCTGAGAATTTATAATCATCACATTGATGGCGCTGTCGGAAGCGAAGCGGTCTATCTCCGTCAGCTGTGCGGAATTGTAGATGAAATACCGGATTTTCTTCCCGTATTCCTCGGCAAAATGCTCCTCTGTAATCTGGAAAGACTTATACACACCCTCACGTATGGCGACGCTGGGCACAACGATAATGAACTTGCTCCAGCCGTATCGCTTGTTCAGCTCGTACATGGTCTTGATATATGTATAAGTCTTGCCGACTCCGGTTTCCATTTCCACCGTCAGGTTATAACGCCCCTCCAATTGCCTGGAAGGCTCAATCTGATTGCTTCGCTGGATTTTATTAATGTTATCAAGGATAATTCCGTCGTTTAATTCCGGCATGAGTTTGGAGTTGCCAAAACCGGTGAAGCGTTCCGCTTCGTCTGTTGTTATCTGATCATATTTTACATAACCCTTGTCCATCATATAACTGGGCGTGAGGTACGGCTGTCCGGCAAACACATTACACACTGCCTTTGCCGCGTCTGCCTGGAATTTCTGGTGCTTAAACTGCAGTTTCATTCGCCGGCGCCGCCTTTCGAATCCGGTTTGGATTCCTCCTTTTCCTGTTGCCGCAACTGTTCAAGCTCATGGATGTATTTGTCGTAATCGGACATAAAAAGCCTGTCCTGAACAATGCGGTACTTCTCAAATTCAGTTTCGGCATGCAATTTGGCAATCTCTGCTGTAATTTGCCCTGCATCCCTCAGAATTGCATGGTCGTCCGCCTGCAAGAAAATATCAAGCCGTTTTGCCCAATCTTCCATTGTCATCGGAATATGCCTTCTGGCTCTGTTCTCCGCAAGGTCGAGATACGCTGACACAATCAGTTCCAAAGAACGCATCTCATCTTCAGTAAGATAGTTCTTCGCTATCGAAACATCGTTCTTGATTATCTTACCGTCCGGCGCATCTTTCCATGTTGTAAGCCCCATATAAGGCTTTTCGGCATCGGCACGTTTGTATATTACTTCTGACGCCGTATGACCGTGGACGGCAAAGTGCATTTTGTTCTGTACTTTTGCGAAAAAGTCTTTAGTTGTCTTTGCCGATTTGTCATAATCAAGCGCAGTAGCGTAAATATCGGTGATTTTCTGATAGAATTTCCGCTCACTAAGGCGTATCTCACGGATTTTTTCAAGCTGTTCCTCAAAATATTTCTCAGTAAGGATACTGCCGCCATTTTTAAGGCGCTCGGAATCCATAACCCAGCCTTTAATCGTATACTGCTCTACGATCTGGTTTGCCCAAACACGAAAGCGAACAGCACGTTGATTATTCACTTTAAACCCAACGGCGATAACCATTTGCAGGTTATAATGGTTTGTACCGTACTGCTTGCCGTCGGCAGCAGTTATTAAGTATTTCTTAATAACTGAATCCGGATCCAATTCGCCGTCATCAAAAACTTTTTTAATATGCTGGTTGATGGCGGAAACCGATACATCGTACAACGTAGCCATCATTTTTTGTGTCAGCCAGATATTTTCGTCCTCATACCGCATTTCAAAGCTATCCTGACTATCGCCCGTTGATGCTATAAAAGTCAGATACTCAGCGGCGGAACTGCGGATTGTAATTTCGTTTTTCTTTTTCTTTGCCATATCGCTCCACCCCCTTACAGCACTCTCACGCTCGTATTGGGCGCAAGCAGTTTGAAGATTTCTTCCACGTTGATCTTCTCCGGGCTGGAAGAAAAGCTTGAATCGCGGAACACGACGCGCAGTGGCTGACGCCTGGCGATTTCCTTGACCACCTTGTCACTGATGCGCTTATCAAAGCAGGCGATGAGATCGCCGTCATTATAGGTATGAACTGTGAATAATTCGGAATTCGGAATGCATAATTCGGAATTAGCGACAACCTCGCCGTTTGCATTTAATACTTCCGTTTTGTGCGGCATAGAGAGGGGCAGGCCCCAGTCTAAAAGGCAGGCGTAAAGCAGATCCATATCAGTGCGGTCGTCCTTGATGTTATCTTCCATCATTGAGAGCAAGTCCTGGGTATATTCGCCCGCTGCGTAATACACGTCCCGCATGTTGGTGGAATCCAGCTTGAGGACGCGGAAGCCGACGTCGAGTTGGCAGTGGACAGTTTTCAGCAGACAGTTTTCAGTTTTGTAATGAGGACACTCAGCATTTTGCCTATTTCCCGTATCAATTCTTTCGCTTCCGAAATGTCCGAATCGGCAAGGTATCCCACCTTGACGCAAATCAACAATTGAGTCTCCAATTCCGCCTTCGATCCCTGTGCTATTGCCAGAAACTGAATGAATTCCCTGTTCGTGTTTCTTTCTTGCCCCTCCGCTATGTTCGAAGGAATTGACACTGCCGCTCGCCTCATCTGATCCGACAGAGCGTAAATTTCCTCTTTCGGCAATTTCTTGACCAGAGAATAAATCATCACCGTCAGCTCCATCGCTTTTTGCCAAACAATCAGATCTCGATAACTTGATGCACCCATGTTGTTTCATCACCTCTTTACTGTCATCTGTCAACTGTAAACTGTCAACTATCCTCTCCCCCGCTCGGCGGATGCGCTCTTTGCCGATTTCACAGATGTTAGAATAGCCAGCCTTGGCAGCTTCGCTTTTTTCGGGGCAGGGTTCAGGCAACTGCACCATGATGAATTTTCGCTTGCCGCCGTCCTCAGCGTTAAGCTGCATGACAACGTGGGCAGTGGTGGCGGAACCGGAGAAGAAGTCAAGGATGATGGAATCTTGTATAGAACCGAGGCGTAACATATGCAATAACAAACGTATTGGTTTTGGTCCATCAAATATACCAACACCATCAAATAAATTTTTTAATTCCTGTCGAGATTCTTGATTATGCCCAACATCCGAATGCTTCCAAATTGTTGTTGGAACTAAACCGACATCGACCACATTCGATAAAAAAGTTTTAATACGTGGAACATTATCACCATTTGCTCCAAACCAAATGCGATTATCTGCTATTAAAGACTCGACTTTTAATTTCGGCATAGACCAACATCGACCTTTGGTGGGCCATACTTCTCGACCGCTTGGGGTAATAATTGGATAATCATAATCTGCACTATATGTTTTTACTGTCATATCGGACGATGCCCAAACACCACGAGGATCGTTATCTGGATTTGAGAATCGAGCGTTTGTTTCTTCGGTGCGGGGCAATTTATTAGGATGCCACACAGACTTATTCTTTGCAAATATCAAAATATGGTCATGATTATCGCTTAACCATTTCGCATCATTTTGCGGGCTAAATTTCTTTTCCCATATCGCATTGCATACAAAATTCGCCTCACCAAACACCTCATTGCAAACTTCACGCAAATTTCCTACTTCACCATCATCAATGCTAATAAAAATAACACCATCATCCCGTAGCAAATTTCTCGCCAGTACCAGCCGTGGATACATCATGCTGCACCAATCCGAATGGAAGCGCCCGTTTCTTTCGGTGTTTCGGAACAGGCGGTCGCCGTCCTCATCAAATACGCCCGCTTCTTCATCATACTCGTTTTTATCCCGCGTGAAGTTATCACGGTAAACAAAATCATTACCCGTGTTGTATGGCGGATCTATGTAAATCATCTTAACCTTGCTAAGGTAGCTTTCCTGCAACAGCTTCAGCACGTCAAGATTGTCGCCCTCTATGTAGAGGTTCTCGGTGGTGTCCCAGTTTTTGCTTTCCTCTACGCAGGGGCGCAGCGTCTTGCGGATAGGCCGTCCCGCTTCGGCAATGGCGGCTCTTTTGCCTACCCAGGTAAACTCATAGGCTTCATCGCCATACGCCTCATCACCCAGCATGAAGCGGAGCAGGTTAAAATTCACCTTTCCCTCAGTGACAACGCCGGGAAACATTGCGGCGATTTTGTCGATGTTCGCAGCAGTTATATCAGGCGATTCAAAACGCATTTTATCCATTTGGTATATCCTCCCTTTCTTCTGCCGCATCCGCTAAACTGGCGCTGGGCAATATCTTTATGAGTTCATCCGCAATTTCCCGGGCGGAAAACATCGCTGTATTCAAAGCTTTTCTACCAGCCAATGTAGGGCTGAAGGCTTGAACCTCATCCTTCGTGATGTTGTGCCATATTGGAAGTATCGTCTTGCCGTTAGTCATTTCAATCTGAAATAGCCCGTCCAGTTCATATTGCGTCCAGCCTTTGCTTATATAGTCCTTTGAAAGAATCACGATGCCAAAACGTGACTTTTTCAAACCATCATCTATCTTGGCACGTAGACTGTCGCCCCACCCAATGCTCAGCGCGTCATACCATACCTTGACGCCGCTGGCATTAAGCTCCTTACATAATGCGTCCGCAAACCCCGCTTTATCTTCAGAGGCGTGGGAGATAAAGACATCGTACTCTTCATGACCACTTTCTTCATATATGTGGCGCGGTGATTTATTTGCGGATAATTGCTTCGTTATTTGGGCAGATAAATCCGCTATTTGCCGTTCATAACCACGTTGTATTGCCTGTTGCGCCTTGTATGCCTTTTGCATTTCAGCAGCCTCCTCCCGTTGGAGCTTAACAGTGGTATCGGCACGCTTCATCCTTTTATCTGCAATCTTTTTGTTTATGTAGGCTTTATCATCAACGACTTTTGCTAGCTCGTTCTGATACCCTTGTATCTGACGGCGCTTTGATGACAACATTGAAGCAGATGTATTCTTCGTTATGCTCTTTTGAACATCGTTTATCTGCTTTGTTTTATCCGCTTCCTTTTTAGCAAGCTCAGCAAGCTTTTTCTCCAAGTCTGCCAGTTCCTTATCAAGCTGATTTAATGTTCTTCTCGTCTGGTCGGCGCTCACATTAACCCCTCCAATTCCCTCTTCAGCCGCTTCAACTCACTGTTTAGCGCGACCTGGGAAGCATGGGGACGTTCATTTTGCTTCCTTCTTATTGGAACTCCAAGACAGTTTAAATATCTTACCTAAAACAGCCGTCTGCCCACTGTACATTCATGAACGGTTTGTTTTAGATAATTTGTACTAACCATAATCTCCTTGTTATTTAGCGTCAATTATTAACCTCCGGAACAACTCCCGGAGGTCTTTTTATCCTTTCCCCGAATGTAGCATGTTGCAAAATGTTTAATTATGTTTTATGTTTTATGTTTTATGTTTTATGTTTTATGTTTTATGTTTTATGTTTTATGTTTTATGTTTTATGTTTTATGTTTTATGTTTTATGTTTATTTAGTTATATAATTTTTGTATTCTGCAAGCAGGGCTCTTTTGTATTCCCGCTCACAGCTTTCCGGAATATAATTTCTTTGCCCCACTATTTCAAATAGTTTTTCAGCAGCTTCTTTGTCAATTAAGTCCAGACTCCTTACATCCAGGAAAGCCTGTACAATCCCGGACAGTCCGATTAGTTCACCGTCAATTCTTATTTTATAGACCTTTGGTATGTCAGGAGCGCAGCAATTGTCCATAATGAAATCATACTCCCCTTACTATTTCAAAGAAGGAATTGATCAGTTTTTACTGTGTTTTATTTCCGAAATCGACATCCTTTAATCTGCGGTTGTAAAAACCGTGTATTCGAACCCTCTTTAAATCGAGATATTATATCTGAGCGGAAGCATCTAATGCACACATACCAAACAACTTAAGTATTATACTGGATGACACAAGAAAAATCATAAAACAAGTAATCTAACTCAATGCTGTCAATAGTTCCAGATTGATACAGACAACTATACTGATAAAATTCCGCACTTTCATTATTGACAAGCAAAATATTCCCTGATATCACTCCAATCAGCAACTCTCCCTGCAGTTGATCAATCTTCGCGGTATTTTCAGGAATATTAATAGCTTGTACAACATAACCAAACATTATGTTGCGCTTGTGATAAGACGGGTACTTAGGAGGGCTCACAACAAAACGTGCTATTCCCTCTGAAACAAATTGGCGATTTAAGTAACTCCCACCATCAATACGTTTACACTCCACTAAATAATAATCGTTTTCGTTATTGAACCAATTGCTGGATACAACTTTTATATCGCATCTGCCTCTGTAATTGTCTTCATCAGCGATAAACATTTCGGGAGACTGTAAAATAAACTTCAATTTCAAATCATTAAAGTTCAGATGATTGGCGACAAGTCTATTCGTGATTTTATCTTCGTGATTGTATAATCCGTTTCCAGTTGCTTTGCACGTATCCCTCATCTCGCGGCTGCATTGACATAAATGCACAATAATCAAGTTAAAGAGACCGTTTTCAAAGGCAATATTGTTAGATTCGTTCCCAAAGCCGCCCATCAATTATCCCCTCCATTTCTTGAGAGAATCTGATCGACAACTTCCATTAAATCAAGCTGGGCTATTGCCGCGTGCCAATTCTTATATAGATTTGGCTTAATAATATAAAAAGAGTTTTCCTCAAAATAAATTACATCCTTCAATTCAAAGAACAAGTCATTTATTTTATAAACCGAAAATTTCGTCAGGACTTCTTTTTGGAAATCCTTATCGTTAATGATTTGAAGCCATCCTTGAGCTTGATTATCTTGCAAAACTATCTCAATAGCACTATAATGCTTGGAAATTTGCGGATAAATATTAACTACAACATATTTTTCTGAAGTTTTAAACACCGCAGACAAATACTCAAAAAATGGTCTTGCATAAGACTCTAAATCTTTGGCTTCAACCAGCCGATATGCCTCACAATTTTTCGATTCTGCTAACTGGGGAATCTGTATACGAAGAGTATAATCCACAAACTCATTATTGGATAACCGAAAAGCATCAAGGATCATTAAATTGAGTTCGTCTATTTCGGCTGTTGGTTCATTTTCTGCAGTGAAAACGTCCTGCTTTAATAAATCTTGAATCAGCTCTACTTTTTCAGCAATCCTCTGACTATATACAAAAGGAAATTCCAGAACTTCACCAACTTGGCGCTGTTCACGCTCTATACCTAAAGAAGAGCCCAGCATTAGATTGAAATATGCATATATCTTTGAATTCAATAATCCAACAATATTAAGTAACTGAGATTTTTGTTCACAGGAAGCTTTAATTGCAAATACGGCTTCCTTAAACACAAAACTTTTTTCTTCATATACGGCTTTCATGGTGTAATTAGACATGTCAATGCCTCGTAACATCAAACAATATGGTCCTTGAAATAAGGCGGCATCTCTTGGTCTATCAACTTCTTTTTTTAAAAATTTAGTAATACTATTAAGTGCAATCGTAAAATGATCAATTGCTTTTTCGGATTTTAATAACGGCTGTCCGTAAAGATGAGATGCATCCTTCCTATCGCCATCCGCATACTTTACTCCTGTTCCGCTTATAAAAGCCGGTGTTTGCAAGGCTATATATTCGCCAAGGGAAGGAAAGTTTTTCTTCAGTGAAAGAATTGCATCGATGTCGCCTGTTAATCCGTAGACGAGCGTTTTCCAAGCCCAATCATTTTCCGAAAGTAATCGCTGCTCAATATACTTTACATCGTTTTTTTCTGCAACGATGATGTTGAACAAACGAAAAAATATATTTGGTTTCATAGAAATGTGCTTAAAGCGATTTTCAAGCACATTTTCATCCGAAAAACGATATGCTAATACCACCGCAGGCGCATCCGCATTTTTAAACACGAGCTTTCGAACAGAGGACAGCTCGACAATTCTGATGATCTTTGTATGATTCAATAAGTACCCCCTAAATTTCTTAGAGGGTTGTTTTTGCATATACAGCATTTTTGAATGCAGCACAAAACAGCACTGCGTATTCGCACTGCTAAAATCCTTTGAGCGG
Organism: Desulfotomaculum sp.; assembly: GCA_003513005.1. Classification (NCBI taxonomy): domain Bacteria; kingdom Bacillati; phylum Bacillota; class Clostridia; order Eubacteriales; family Desulfotomaculaceae; genus Desulfotomaculum; species Desulfotomaculum sp. The sequence goes on along the minus strand of DOTD01000069.1, from coordinate 28,319 downwards.
AGGATAAATCCTCTGCAGGTATCTTTATTCTGTATATAACTCTCATAGCCGCGGTTCTTGCAATAATCTATTAGCAATTGATTGCCTTTGCCCCACGGAGGATTTCCAATAATGAAATCGAATATCACAGTCTGAAGTGGTGACAACGCCTCCTCATCAAAAAAGTCATTGACGAAGAGATTCTTCCCCTTAAGATTAGGTAATACAAACTTTCTAAGCGTCTTTGGATTCTTGTAATCTAAAACAGCAAGGTAAAGTGAGAAAATAGCAACATCAATGGCATCTTCGTTAAGGTCAACGCCATAAATATTTTCGGCCAATATGTGCTGAAGAAATTCATTGTCTTCGGTAAATTGCGCTCCATTGAGTTCATTTTCAACTATACAACGATAACTTTCGACTAAAAATATTCCGGAACCACAAGCTGGGTCTAACACCTTGCATTTCCCATTATCTCTGACAAACTGTGATATGGAATTATCCAAAATATAATTGACCAAGTATTGCGGGGTGTAAAAGGCCTTATCTTTATCTCTACTCTTTTTCCCCAACAATATTTCATAAATATTGCTGATTAGTTCAACGGGAATAATATTAAAATCGTACAGATCAAAAAAGGAAAGTTGCCCAGTCTTAGTATCGATATTGGCTGATAAAAAATCATACAGCAACTGAAGAACATCTGCTGTTAGGCTTGCATTATCAATCTCATCATCAAGTTCAAATAAATTCCCATTGAATTTTTCTTTTAAATGTGAAAATAACGAATATAGCTTTTCCTTATGTGTTAGCAGTTCCAAGAAGGAATTCCTTGAAACTTGAACGTCAGATGAAAAACCAACGTAATCCAAATCGACACCGCGATCGATAAGATAACGAATGAAAATAAGACGCAGCATCAGCTTTGTCGCAAAAGAAACATGGTACAAATTTCTTAATTTCTCAGTAATGTCAGATAAATTGTTCAGCAAGCAGTCATTGAGCTTTTCACCGCTAAACTGTCCTGTGTATTTATCCCAAAAGTTTTGATTGGTGATATCCCAATATGAAAAAGGAGAATATTCGTCAGCTGTATCAGTAGAAATACTCTCCACCTGTGTCAGTATACATTCTTTCTTATCAATAGAACATCCATTATATATTTTCACATTACCAGTTCCGCAAACTATGGCAACTGGAATTTGAGCATTCCAAATCCTTCTGTTTAACTGTTTGCTTTCGTCTCGATTGGAGTTTTCTTCAAAAAACAGAACAAAAGGTTCATCGTTGATCAAATAGACTGCATACGGAGAAAGTTCACCCAGCACCTTTGCGGTGTGGGCAGAAAACGGCGCACCATAAAAACCATCATTCCTATATTTTAGACACGATGACTCAGCATACCCCATTCGTTTGATGATCTCATCAATGTGCGCCAAAAAAACTCACCCTCTCCTGCCTGGGTACACTAACCCTATTTTATTTACTTTAACAGAAAAAGCCGCAGAAAACAACTAGATCGTGTCAAAATGGGAGTTTTATCACAAGCTCCTGTGCGGAAGACTCTGAGTGCTTTATCTTAAACCGTTGCGCCTTGGCAAAATCCTCAAGGTGAATAATTGCATCATGGTAATTTTTAATCAGAACCTGCTCTAACCATTTTGCAGTCGGCGCTATGGAAGGACTTGCGAACGCCCTCAGTAATCCGTTCAGATTTGTCAATGTAGTTTGTCATTGTAAAACCGTCCTTTCTAAATTTGATTACAAAAAAGCACGACAGCTCTTTTTAAGCCATCGTGCCTCGCGTCAATTTATTCTGTTTTCGTGTGAGTTCAATCCACATCGTTTATTGCTTTAAAACTTCTCAAAAAGACCGTAACCCTATGAATAAAGGGATAGTTGACAAACTTTCTTATCGGAAACTTGTCAACTTTTACTGGTGCGGGCGGCGAGAGTTGAACTCGCACGGGTATTACCCACTGGATCCTAAGTCCAGCGCGTCTGCCATTCCGCCACGCCCGCCTATTTAAAATTATATCTTATAAACAGTCTACTATGCCGCAATCTTTTGTGTCAAGGAACCAATCCCGTTGAGAAATACTGTTATACAATCTTCTTTTTAAACCGCAGGGCGCTCAAAGTTACAAGGCTTCCCCGTACGGGCGATTTGAAAACAAGCGCCCCGACCAATAAAGCTACAGTAACTTGAATGTAGCCAAGGGCAATATAGGGAATTATTTTGCCGAGCATCAGCTCGTAAGATTTCACCGGAGTAACGATAAGCTGTTCCAGGGCGCCTTTTTCACGTTCGCGCACTATGCCCATCGAAGTCATTAAGACCATGGTCATGGTAACAATAATTCCTTTTTTAAAATAGCCAGCATTCTACTCATCTGAACTACCCCGCTTTTTTCTTCATTTTTGAACTGAAGCAGTTTCAGCCCTTTGGTATAAATGACAAAAAAATTTACGGAGCTGTTTTCACGGCTCCGTTAAAAATTCTATAACATTTTTAATAATTTTTGGTGAGCCATCGGGGACTCGAACCCCGGACACCCTGATTAAAAGTCAGGTGCTCTACCAGCTGAGCTAATGGCTCACAAATGATTAAACTGTATTATGCGAATTGGCTGGGGCGGCTGGATTCGAACCAACGAAATAGCGGATCCAAAGTCCGCTGCCTTACCGCTTGGCTACGCCCCAGTTTGGGGTGGAAGATGGGATTTGAACCCACGACCCCCAGAGCCACAATCTGGTGCTCTAACCATCTGAGCTACATCCACCATAATAAAAAAGATCAAAAGACCTTTTTGAAACAAAGAAAAGTATACCACATAGTCTGGGAGAAAACAAGAACTAATCAGGATTCTTAAAAAACGGATTTGCTTTAGGCTTTAGCGAAGTTCAGTCTTGACGGATAAAATCTCGGCTTTTCCCATGCGCTCAACAAAATCTTCCACAGAGGATAAAATCCCGTTTACATAAGCGCTGTCATTGCTTACCGCAACCACGGCCAACAGCGAAAGCTGCCACTTGTCCTGTTCGCCGGCCTCGGCCACGGAGACATTAAAACGTGATCTTATTTGATCAATAATGCTTTTCAGCAGCCTGCGCTTATCTTTTAGAGATTCCGGCTGGCTGAAAAAAAGCTCAAGAGTAAGAAGTCCGATAATCAATAATGATTCACCCGATCATTTTATTATAACTATCCTGAGAATTAACTTGAGTTAACTTGCGTTAGAATGGTCAACTTCTAATCGTGCTCATTTTCGCTTTTTTCAGTTTCTATTTTGATAGGCCTCTTTTTGGGCATTCCTGCACGTCTGGGATATTTTAGCGGCGCCGGATGCGTCTTTTCAATAACAATAAGTGTCCGTTCATGCCCGATATAGGGTAGAACCAACTGCCTGATTTCTTTTAACGTTCCCCCGAGCAGCGACAGCAGTTGATCACACTCTTGCGCTTCAACTTCCGCATCCCTGCCTTTTAAGGCAACCATGAGCCCTCCTACACGAACCAGCCCAAGACAGTATTCGGCAATCACCGGCAAGGGCCCTACAGCCCTGCAAAAGGCGCAGTCGAATTGTTCCCGGTATTCTTCCCTGCGGCTTATTTCTTCAGCCCTGCCGCATATAGTTAAAGCATTGGAAAGTCCCAAACTCAATACCGTATCTTTTAAAAAATCCGCCTTTTTTTTGGAGGACTCGATCATGGTTAAAAAAATCCCGGTCTTGGCAATTTTCAGCGGTATTCCCGGGAGACCTGCGCCACTTCCGACATCAGCCACCTGCGGGCTGCCCTCAAGCGGTACGACGAGCAGACAGGCTAAAGAATCCACAAAATGTTTCAGAGCGGCTTCCTTTTCAGTTAAAATTCTGGTCAGATTTATTTTTTTATTTCCTTCAACAATTAATTTAAAGTAATTATTGAAGAGTTCCTTTTGTTCGCTGTTTAAAATAATCCCCAGTTCTTCTGCGCCCTTCGAGCACCAGTATTTCAGTTCACCACAATGATCAGATGGCTGTGCTGTCATTGACGGTCCCTTTCCGCCTTCTTTGCTCAAGGCGAACCATCAGGATGGCTATATCGGCCGGTGTTATACCGGAGATACGGCTCGCCTGCCCCAGGGAGCGGGGGCGGATCTTTTCCAGCCTTTGCTTCGCCTCGTTAGCCAGGCCCTCTATTAAAGCATAATTAATATCTTCAGGTATCCATCGCTCTTCTAATTTCGTATATTTTTTAACCTGCTCAGTTTCCTTTTTTATATATCCGGCATATATAACTTCTATCTCCACTTCCTCAACTACCTCGTCGAACAGGTCTTCAGGAAGATCCGGCCTGCCTCCCGGCAGGCTGAGCAGGTGTTCATACCTCAACTCAGGACGCCTCAGCAAAGAAGCAAGACTTGCCGATTGGCTCAGCGGCGCGCTGCCCGAATGGTCTAAAACCGTCTGTACTTCTTCGGTAACGGGGATAAAAGTTTTGTTCAGCCGTTCCAGATCATCTTCAATTAATTTTTTCTTTTTACAAAAAGCTTTGTATCGCCCGGGAGAAACCAGGCCGACTTTATAACCCGCTTCGGTCAGTCTCAGATCTGCATTATCCTGACGCAGCAACAGCCTGTGCTCTGCGCGGGAAGTCAACAGCCGGTATGGTTCGCCGGCGCCTTTGGTGATCAGATCATCGATCATTACGCCTATATATGCTTCGGCGCGGCCCAAAATAAAGGGTTCCTTCTGCTGAACGTAGCAGGCGGCGTTAATTCCGGCGATAATTCCCTGAGCGGCCGCCTCTTCGTACCCGGACGTGCCGTTGATCTGCCCAGCGCTGAACAATCCCCGAATTTCCTTGCACTCGAGGGAGTGCTTCAACTGGGTAGGCGGCAGGTAATCATATTCAATCGCATAACCGGGCCTGATTACCTGGACGTTTTCCAGACCTTTCAAAGTACGAAGCATTTGCAGCTGGACATCTTCCGGAAGGCTTGTACTCATTCCCTGCACATACATCTCGTTCGTTTCCAGGCCTTCCGGTTCGATAAAGACCTGGTGCCCCGGCCTGTGCGCAAAACGCACTACTTTGTCCTCGATTGACGGGCAGTAGCGCGGCCCTATTCCTTCAATAAGCCCGCTGAACAAAGGCGCCCTGTGCAGGTTATCCCTGATTATCCGGTGGGTGGCTTCATTTGTATAGGTCAGCCAACAGGGTACCTGTTCACGGTCAATCCGGCCGGAAAGAAAGGAAAACCTGTGGTTTTTCTGATCACCGGGCTGAATAATCATCTTTGAAAAATCTATGCTTCGCCGGTCAACCCTGGCTGGTGTGCCCGTCTTAAAGCGGCCGAGTTCCAAACCGAGTTCCTGCAAGTGTCCGGCAAAACCTACCGAGGGAAACTGGCCCTGGGGTCCTCCCGAATAAGCAAGATCACCTATGATGATACGCCCTTTCAAGTAAGTTCCGGTTGTTAAAATGACCGCAGGAGCTAAATATTTTGCCCCTGTATTGCCAATTACACCATGTATGGTATTGCCGGAGACGACCAGTCTTTCAACCAGAACCTGCTTCAAATCAAGTCCGGGCTGGTTTTCCAGAACACTCCGCATGTTTTTCTGGTATAATTTTTTATCCGCCTGAGCCCGCAGCGCACGCATCGCCGGCCCTTTGGCCGTGTTTAACATCCGCACCTGAATAGCGGAACGGTCGGTATTTAAACCCATTTCTCCGCCGAGAGCGTCCACTTCCCTGACCAGCTGCGCTTTTGCAGGCCCTCCTACGGAAGGGTTACAGGGCATCAAGGCAATATTATCCAGGTTTAAAGTCAAAATCAAAGTACGGCAGCCCATTCTGGCTGAAGCCAGCGCAGCCTCGCAGCCCGAATGACCCGCCCCTATTACAATCACATCATATGTGCCGGCCAGATACTCCATCTTAACTTCCCTCACTTGCCAATACAAAAGTTGGCAAAAATATGATCTATAATTTCTTCCGTGGCCGTTGAACCTGTTATTTCACCCAGCGTAACCCAGGCTGAGCGCAGATCAACAGCCTGCAGGTCCTCCGGCAAGCCTTCATCAAAAGCCTGTAAAGCCTCTTTTAAATGGTCCTCGCAGCGGCGCAGAACATCCCTGTGCCGCACGTTGCTGACCAGATAATTACCCCCGTGCTCAATTTTACCTTCAAAGACCATTTTTTCTATGGTATCCGAAAGTTCTTCAAGCCCTGCGCCCGTTTTCGCAGAAATTTCAAGGACCGGGCTTTCCCCGGCAAGGCAAATGGCTGGCAGTCCCCTGCCGGCTCCTATAAGATCTACTTTGTTTATTAATAGTATTTTTCTTTTCTTCCGGAGGCCTTCCAAAAGCTCCCGGTCTTCTTTTGTAAAGCCCTGTACAGCGTCAATAACAAACAGGACAAGGTCGGCTAAAAGAAGCGCTTTCTGGGACCTCTGCACACCGATACTTTCCACGGGATCATCGGTCGGGCGCAAACCGGCCGTATCGGCAATTTTTATCGGTATTCCTTTTATGTTTATAACTTCCTCGATAATATCCCTTGTTGTGCCTGGAATTTCGGTTACAATTGCCCTCTTTTCCCTGAGCAGGGCGTTTAATAAAGATGATTTGCCCACGTTGGGCCTGCCGGCAATTACAGCCAGGATACCTTCGCGGTAAATTTTTCCTTTCTCAGCCGAGCTGATTAAAAAAACTACCTGGTCAATGATATTAACCAGTTTTCCCCTTGTCTGAACTCTGTCTTCCGGCAGATAATCTTCCGGAAAATCTATGCATGCTTCTGCTTCAGCCAATAAAGCGGTAAGCTCTTTTTGGATTGTTCCTATTTTACCTGAAAAATCCCCTTTCAGCTGGGAAACGGCCAGTTTAAGCCCTGTATCTGTTTTTGCCCTGATTATATCTATAATTGCTTCAGCCTGGATCAGATCCAGCCGGCCGTTTAAAAAAGCCCGGCGTGAAAACTCGCCCGGCTCCGCTAAACGGGCCCCCTGACCCAGCACAATCTCCAGTGTTCTGCGCAGGGGAATAAGCCCGCCGTGACAGTTAAATTCGACAACATCCTCTTTGGTGTAGCTTTTTGGGGCAGCCATAACACCCAGAAGAACTTCATCAATTATTTCGCCGCTTCGTGGTTCTGCTACATGGCCATAAAAAAGCCTGTGACCGGGGTTTCCCTTCCACCATTTTATGCCCTCAGCAGGCATAAAGACTTTTTTGGCAATATCAAAAGCTTCAGGTCCGCTTAACCTGACAATGCCGATGCCGCCCTCCCCAAGAGGTGTTGAGATCGCTGCAATCGTATCAGATAACAAAACCACCACCGCTTCCAAAAGTCCTTAAAAGCTGCAATACTTATTCAGGCGCGGGCATGCCTTTTTGGAGAAATAATTATTTTCCGGTAAGGTTCCTCGCCCTCACTGTATGTATAAATGTCCTCCAAACCCTGCAGGGTTGTGTGAATAATCCTCCGCTCATGAGGACTCATCGGTTCAAGGACAACATTCCTGCCTTTCTGCCTGGCCTTTTCAGCCAACCTCAAAGCAAGTTCCTCCAGCGTTTGTTCCCTGCGTACCCGGTATCCTCCGACATCAAGCAAAACCTTGCATTTTCCCTCCTGCTTTTTATTTACACCAAGGTTTACCAGATATTGAAGAGCGTCAAGCGTTTCCCCCCGCTTACCGATTAACACGCCCAAACCTTCTCCCTGGATATCTATTGATAAAATCCCGTTGCCTTCCCGGATATCCATATCTGCTGAAAAATCCATTGCTTTAAAGATTTTTTCCAGCAAGCTTCTGGCTCGTTGAGAAGGAGTCTCCTTAACGCGCACGCGGACTTTGGCCATACGGTTCCCTAAAATGCCAAACAGCCCCCGTGCCGGTTCCTCCAACACGTCTACCTGCGCCTGTTCAACTCCTATACCTAAATCAGCCAAAGCCTGTTCTACAGCTTCGCTGACTGTTTTACCTACCTTTTCCACTTCCGCCACTTTCCGTTATAGCCTCCTTTATTCCTGCAATCTGCTTGTTGACAAAGTATTGCTGAATAATACCCATAATATTAAAAACAACCCAGTACAAAGACAAACCGGCAGGAACAGTTGTACAAATATATACTATAAAAACCGGCATAGTATATAACATTATTCTCTGTGTTGGATCATTTGTCGTCATGGTCATCTTGGACTGCAGGTATGTTGTTACACCAGCCAATAAAGGCAAAATAAAAAGGTGATCGCCAACCTGGCTTAAATTGCTTATCCATAAAAATCCTGCATATGCAGGGTTAGTATATTTAAAATACAAAAGAGCACGGTAAAGAGCTATCAGAATAGGCAACTGGACGATCAGGGGCAAACAGCCGGACATCGGGTTTACCTTGTTCTGCTGGTATAACTCCATTATTTTCTTCTGCATTTTCTGGGGGTCTTTTTCCTTATACTTTTCCTGAATCTCCTTCACCTTGGGCGCCAGTTGCTGCATTAAGACCATCGAGCGCATCTGTTTTGCGGATAATGGATAAAGTGCAATTTTAATCAACACTGTCAGCAGTATAATAGCCAAACCGTAATTCGGCAGGTGTATCATGGCTGTAAAAGAAAAGAGCAAATTCATCAGATACGACATTCCATCGACTAGTGACTGAAACAATAAATCACCTCCAGATTATTCGCACGGGGATTTATATCTTTAGACCGGGTCATAACCTCCTGGGCAAAAGGGATGACAGCGCAGCAATCTTTTGGCCGTTTTCCACAAGCCAACAGCCAGCCCGTATTTAGAAACGGCCTGGCAGGCATATTCGGAACAAGTGGGATAAAACCTGCAGGAAGGCGGAAAGAAAGGTGAAATACACTTTTGATAAAACTTTATTAAAATAATGACAATCTTACTCATTAAGACCTCATTCTATACTTTACCAACCGAAGTTTTCCCGGCAACCCTGCCGCCCTGATTCTTTTTAAGAAGCAGGAAAATTTTATTCAAAAGTGTGTGGTAGTTTTCTAAAGCCGCGCCTTTTCTCGCAATAATTACATAATCATTGCCGTAAGGAAAAACCTCTTTATTTACCCTGCAAATTTCTTTCAGTTGTCTTTTTACCCGATTACGAACAACAGCTTTGCCAACTTTTTTTCCCACCGAAAAGCCGAACCTTTTTTCCGAGCTGTCCTTATTTCTGCGTATATAAAGAACCAAAGAAGAATTGGAAACTGATTTCCCTACCCGGAATATCCAGCGAAACTCCCTGTTTTTTTTAATAATCTTAAAACAACTGCTCATCCTGTTATAACCTGATTAACATATATATTTAACCTTACTTTTCTGCACTAGGCGGATAATTTTTTTCTTCCTTTGTGGCGCCTTCTAAGAATAATTTTCCTTCCTGAACGATCCGACATGCGTTTTAAAAATCCATGTATCTTTTTACGTTTTCTTTTTTTCGGCTGAAATGTTCTCTTCACCCTTTTACACTCCCTTGCGGCTTTCAAATAATTACACAAACTTTTAAAAGGTCTATAAAAAAAACACCGCGACACGTGTTCTCCCGATCACTTGATCATAAGCAGGATAATTATATAGTAAAAACCTGCCTTAAGTCAAGAAAAGCTTAGTAAGAAAAAAACCAGGCACAGATTAGGTTCAATTGACTTTTCATCCAGTTGCTACTTTCTTAAAAATTTGCTATTATAATTGTATAAGAAGGCCAGCGGCTAACCTGTTAAAATCATATTCCGGCAAGAAAAAATAAGCTCAAATTTTCCTTTTTAACCCTTATTATTTGGGTTTTTTTACCATGGAGGATAATAAATTAAATGAATCATGTTCAAGAAGCCTGGAATGATATCCTGGAGAAACTTGAGTCTCGTTTAAGCAGGCATTCTTTCGAAACCTGGCTGCAATCAGCCCAACCAATAGGTATATACGACCATGAATTATTTATCGAGGTTCCCGATCATTTTTCAAAGGAATGGCTGACAACTCATTACTCATTGACAATAAAAGAAATCTTGAAAGATATACTTGAAGATGACATTGAACTTAAATTTGTAACCGTAGGGGAAATACCTGATTCCCTGCTGGGCAAAATAAAGGACTCCAAATATGCCCAGGGTACAGAGAAAACTCACCTGCATAACCGGTATACATTTGACACTTTTGTTGTAGGCAGCAGCAACCGGTTTGCCCACGCGGCTTCGCTTGCTGTAGCCGAATCACCCGCCGAAGCTTATAATCCCCTTTTTATCTACGGCGGGGTTGGCCTTGGCAAGACACACCTCATGCATGCAATCGGCCATCATATAACTAAAAGCAAAAGGAATTTAAAAATTACTTACGTTACAACAGAAAGATTTACAAATGAGCTGATTACTTCCATTCAGGAAAATGAAATGGGTAAATTTAGGGCAAACTATAGAAATGTAGATATTCTTTTAGTTGACGATATACAGTTTTTAGAAAAAAAAGAAAGAACACAGGAAGAATTCTTTCATACTTTTAACACCTTGTATGAAGCAAATAAACAAATCATCATCTCGTGCGATCGCCTTCCTAAAGAGATCCCTACACTGGAAAACAGGCTTCGCTCAAGATTCGAATGGGGTTTGATTGCAGACATCCAGGCGCCGGATCTTGAAACCAGGATTGCCATCCTGCAAAAAAAATCTCAAATTGAAAAACTGGAAATTTCAAACGATATACTTGCTCACATCGCAAGTAAAATCGAATCAAATATACGCGAGTTGGAAGGCGCTTTAATTAAGATGATTGCATTCTCCTCCCTGCATAAATGTAAAATAACGGAGGAATTAGCCATCGAAGTTTTAAAGGACTATCTTTCACCTCAAAAAATAAAACCAATTACAATCATAGCAATTCAAAAGGCAGTGGCGTCATATTACAACTTGTCGCCGGAGGAATTAAAAACAAAGAAAAGAAGTAAAGACAGGGCTTTTCCGCGTCATGTGGCAATGTACTTATGCAGGCAGCTTACCGATTGCTCCCTGCCGCAAATAGGCGATGAGTTTGGCGGCCGCGATCATACCACTGTCATGCACGCCTGTGAAAAAATAAACGGCCTGATGCAAAATGACAGGGTATTACAGTTGCTTATTAAAGAACTTGAAGAAAATATCCGGCAGCAATAAATCAACCCGTTAAATAAAAGTTTTGCACATTAATTTTTTTTAAGAAACCCACGCCGGGTTTGAGATATTTTAAAGTTTCCACATAATCACACCTCCTATTACTAGTACTATTATTTTATCTCTAAATAAAAACAAGAACCTGAAAGGATGTCGCGGATGAAAATAACCATAAACAGATCAGACCTCCTTCATGCAATACAGACAGTTTATAGAACAAGCCCCGCCAAGATAACCATGCCTATTTTGGGCGGTATGCTGATCAAGGCGGAAGAAGACTTTATTACAGCTACTCTGACTGATATAGACCTTACTACACAATGCAGAGTACCTGCTAATGTTGTGGAAAACGACTTAATTTGCCTTCCCGCCCGCCAGATATCCGATATAATACGCCACCTTACTGACGATGTAATCAGTATCGAGACTTTGCCTGAGAAAGACTGTGCAAGAATTCTATACGGTGAATCAGAAATCAATATTTACGGTCTTCCACCGGAGCAGTTTCCTGAAATACCGCTTCCCAGTGGAGAAAATTCTCTCAAGACGCCAAAAAAAATCTTTAAAGATATGATACGTCAGGCTATTTTTGCTGTTTCCACAGATCGAACACGTCCTTTATTCACAGGTGTGCTTTTTGAGATTTCGGACCAAAAACTCCGCCTTGTGGCTACAGATACTCATCGTCTTGCTTTAACGGAAACACGTCTGGAAGTATCAACACCGGCTTTAAATGTTATTGTCCCCGGCAGCGCGTTAAGTGAGTTAAACAGGATATTACAAGCTGAAGAAGAAAATATGGTCATTGAAATAGGCCAAAATCACGTCTTTTTTTCCACAGAGGATACAATCCTGTCCTCAAGGCTGATCGCAGGGCAGTTTCCTCTTTATAATCAAATCATACCGGCAAAATATATTTCACGACTTCAGGCAGGCGTAAGGGAAACATATGATGCGGTAAGAAGGGCTGCGCTTCTGCCGCAGGAAGAAGTTCCGGTAATTCATTTTTCACTCAGTAAACAGCAGTGTATTTTATTTTTAAATACTTCTGCTGGCTGGATTAGGGAAAAATTAAACGCAGACTATCAGGGGGAACCGTTGGAAGTTTTTTTCAACGCGCGTTACTTGATGGACTGTTTGCATGTTGTTCCAACGGATGATTTTTCTATAGATTTTACGGGTTCATTAAGTGCAGCTGTAATTCGCCCCTTGGAAAGGGACAACTTCCTTTCCTTATTACTGCCGGCCCGTCCCCGGGAGGAAAAAAATTTATAAGTTAGGTGGCGAATTTTAGATGCTTATCCATTTGGGAGGAGATGTGGCTATCCCAGGAAAATGTATAATTATGATTCTAAACAGCAATGTAGAAAAGTCATCTATAGTTAAAGATTACCTGGCAGTTGTAAAAGAGGAGAATTTTGTCCATGATCTTGCTGATGAGGGATCGGGGAGAGCATTTATAATTACGGACCGCGGTGTTTTTATTTCACCCGTTTCGAGCGCTACTTTAAAGAAAAGGTCGGATAGTATTTTGGAAAGCGTCTTTCCAAAGAAACAGTAAGCAAAGGAAGGTTTTGTATTGGATTTTAAAGAAAATAACGGCGACTATGACGTAGGTGAGATTCAGGTATTGGAAGGAATGGAGGCCGTAAGGCTAAGGCCGGGCATGTATATTGGCAGCACCGGCGCAAGAGGCCTCCATCACCTTATTTTCGAGGTAGTGGATAACAGCATAGATGAGGCTGTGGCAGGATTCTGCAGTTGTATCGAAGTTGTCCTGAATAAAGATGAAAGTGTTGCAATTATTGACGACGGGAGAGGTATTCCCGTTGGTATACATCCAAAAACAGGTTTACCGGCTGTCGAAACGGTTTTAACCATACTCCATGCCGGCGGTAAATTTGGAGGTAAAGGTTACAGGGTTTCCGGAGGATTGCATGGCGTAGGAGTATCTGTAGTTAACTCCCTTTCCGAATGGCTTGAAGTAGAAGTAAACAGGGATAACTTTGTTTACTTTCAAAAATATTGCCGCGGGGTGGCAGTAACATCTTTAGAAGAACGCGGCCCGGTAAGCGCAGGTTGTACAGGCACAAAAATTACTTTTAAACCCGATCCTGAAATTTTCGAGGAGACCGAATTTAATCAGGAAACTGTTATTCAAAGGTTGAGGGAACTTTCTTTTTTAAATAAAGGTTTGAAGATATTATTAAAAGATGAACGGACGGATCAGGAGTTCAGCTTTCAGTATGAAGGCGGTATTAAGGATTTTGTCAGGTATTTAAATAAAAACAAGGGCGCTCTGCATAACCCCATCTATTTCAGCAAGGAAAAAGAAGATATTCAGGTTGAGATTGCCTTGCAGTATACAGACGGTTACGTGGAAAGCATGTTTTCATACGCCAATAATATTCATACAGTTGACGGCGGAACGCACGAAGCGGGTTTTAAAAGCGCCCTGACCAGAGCCGTCAATGATTACGGCCGAAAAAATAATTTACTTAAAAACGGTATGTCTGCACTTTCCGGAGAAGATATCCGCGAGGGGCTGACTACAGTGATCAGTATTAAAGTTCCCGAACCGCAGTTTGAGGGACAGACTAAAACCAAACTTGGGAACACTATTGTCAGAAGTGTTGTTGATTCTGTTGTAGCGGACGGAATAACCACATTTTTAGAGGAAAACCCCGCCATTTCCAGGAGATTAATTGAAAAGATAGTTACCGCGTCCAGGGCGCGTGAGGCAGCGAGGAAAGCCAGGGAACTTACCAGAAGAAAAACTGCGCTGGAAAGTTCCACACTGCCGGGTAAACTTGCGGACTGCTCGGAGCGGAATCCTGCTGAGTCCGAGATTTACCTTGTCGAAGGCGATTCGGCTGGAGGTTCCGCCAAACAGGGCCGCGACCGCCGTTTTCAGGCTATACTCCCGTTAAGGGGCAAAATTCTCAATGTGGAAAAAGCCAGGCTGGATAAAATTCTGGCTAACGAAGAAATCCGGGCTATGATTACAGCCTTTGGTACTGGAATAAGCGAGGATTTTGATATCACCAAAGCGCGCTACCACAGGATTGTCATCATGAGCGACGCTGATGTTGACGGTTCTCATATCAGGACGCTGCTGTTGACTTTTTTCTATAGGTATATGCGGCAGTTAATCGAACACGGTTATGTTTATATAGCTCAGCCGCCGCTGTTTCAGGTATCCAGGGGCAAGATGCAGCACTATGTTTATAACGATGCCGAACTGGAACAACTGCTGGAAACAACCGGCAGAAACGGCATATCCATAAAACGTTATAAAGGGCTTGGCGAGATGAACCCGGAGCAGCTCTGGGAAACTACAATGAATCCCGAAAAAAGGACTATGCTGAGAGTAAACCTTGAAGATGCGATTGAGGCGGACACTGTATTTTCAATGCTGATGGGGGACCAGGTTGAGCCGCGGCGGGAATTTATTCAGGAAAACGCTCTCAATGTCCGCAACCTGGACGTATAAAATTCATTTAAGGGAAGCGAAACAGCAGTGATTCTTGGTAAGTTTAAGGATATTGACATAAATGAAGAGATGAAACACTCCTATCTTGATTATGCGATGAGTGTTATCATAGGGCGCGCCCTGCCGGATGTCCGTGACGGTCTAAAACCCGTACACAGGAAAATAATTTACGGAATGTACAAGCTCGGCATGACATCTGAAAAACCTCACCGCAAGAGCGCCAATGTTGTTGGTTTTGTCCTTCAGAAATTTCATCCTCACGGTGATGTGTCTGTTTATGACGCCATGGTCCGGCTTGCCCAAAATTTTGCCTGCCGTTATCCTTTGATTGACGGGCATGGCAATTTCGGTTCACTGGACGGCGACGCTCCTGCGGCGATGCGTTATACTGAAGCCCGCCTGGCTAAAATAGCCGGCGCCATGCTGACGGACATTGACAAGGAAACGGTTGATTTTATACCCAACTATGATGAAACTGATGAGGAGCCTGTTATCCTGCCTTCCCGTATACCAAACCTTCTGATCAACGGTTCGTCGGGAATAGCTGTCGGTATGGCGACGAACATCCCGCCCCATAATTTAGGCGAAGTTATTGACGGTATCATCATGCTGATCGATGATCCGCAGACAACTGTTGAACAGATTATGGACAAAGTACAAGGGCCAGATTTTCCTACCGGCGGATTTATCATGGGCCATCGGGGAATAAGGGAAGCATACAGCAGCGGCCGGGGTTCGATCAAAATGAGGGCAAAGACAGAGATCGAAAAAATCGGCAGCGGAAAAGAAGCTATTATCGTCAATGAGATACCATATATGGTTAATAAAGCAAGGCTGGTTGAAAAAATTGCCGAGCTGGTTAAAGAAAAAAAGATTGACGGTATAACCGATTTAAGGGATGAATCGGACCGTAAGGGACTGCGGGTAGTCATTGAGTTAAGACGCGGCGTTGATCCCCAGGTAATCCTGAATTATCTTTATAAACACACACAGCTTCAGGAAAGCTTCGGTGTAATTATGCTTGTGCTTGTCGAAGGAAAACCACAGGTCCTTAACTTGCGTGAGATTCTTTACCACTACCTGAAGCATCAAAAAGAAGTTGTCACGAGAAGAACCAAATTTGAACTGAACAAGGCCGAAGAAAGAATCCATATTGTCGAGGGCTTAATAATCGCCCTTGACCACATCGACCAGGTCATTGAAACAATACGCTCTTCCAGAACGGTGGAAATTGCCAGAAAGGCTCTTTGTGAGCGCTTTGATCTTACTCAGAAACAAGCTGACGCAATTTTGGACATGCGCCTGCAGCGCCTGACCGGGTTGGAAAGGGAAAAACTTGACCGTGAATATGAAGAGCTGAGAGAAAAGATTTCAACCTTGCGCGGCATTCTGGCTGATGAGGCAAAAGTATATCAAATTATCAAAGAAGAACTTAAAGATATAAAAGAAAAATTTTCCGACCAGAGAAGGACTCAGATATTAACAGAAGAAGTAAACTTGAATGACGAAGATTTGATTGCCGAAGAAGAAGTTGTGATTACGGTGAGCAACCAGGGCTATATCAAAAGGATCCCCCTGGATACATACCGCAGGCAAAGAAGAGGCGGCCGCGGTGTTTTGGGGATGGGCACAAAGGAAGAGGATTTTGTGCAGCATCTTTTCATTTCCAACACACATCATTATTTGATGTTTTTTACAAGCAAAGGCAAGGCTTACCGCCTAAAAGTCTATGAAATACCGGAAGCCGTCAGGCAGGCCAAGGGACTTCCTCTGGTAAACCTGCTGTCCCTGGAGGCGGGTGAAAAAATAACCGCGATAATTCCTGTCAAAAAGATTGACCCTGACTCATATTTGTTTATGGCCACGAGCAAGGGAGTTGTAAAGAAAACTCGCCTGGACGCTTTTGACAGCAACCGAAAAGGCGGGGTAATCGCGGTTACCCTGGACGAAGACGACGATCTGGTTGATGTAATGCTGACCGATGGGAACAGTGAAGTAATCATCGGCACCAGAAACGGATTAGCTATAAAATTCAATGAAGAACAGGTCTCGTCTCACGGGAGGACTTCACGCGGCGTCAGGGGCATATTGCTGGAAAAAGACGATGTTGTTGTTGGTCTAGGTGTAATTACACCCCGGGACCATGTGCTTGTCGTTACCGCAAACGGCCACGGCAAGCGCACACCGGTTAAAAACTACCGCCTTCAAAATAGAGGCGGCCATGGAGTAATCAACATTAAGACAAGCCCCAAAACAGGTCCTGTAGTCGCTCTTAAAGTTGTCAAGGAAGACGAAGAGCTTTTGCTGATCTCCAAAGAAGGAATTATAATCAGAATGAAAACAAGCGAAATCTCAGTTATGGGCCGTTCCACCCGGGGTGTTCTGATTATGCGTTTGGATAAGGATGACCTTGTTGTAGGAGTAGCCAGGATTAGTTCAGAGGAAGAGGAATAGGAATAAATAGGTTTAGTATAATTTTACAATTACTGGAGGAGTAAGACGTGGCTCAGAAGGGAACCTGGACAGTAAAAACCGGCCTTGCGGAAATGCTCAAGGGCGGAGTTATTATGGATGTCACAACGCCGGAACAGGCCAAAATAGCGGAGGAGGCAGGCGCCTGCGCGGTTATGGCTTTAGAAAGGGTTCCGGCGGATATTCGGGCTGCCGGCGGAGTGGCGCGGATGGCCGATCCCACTGTTATTATAAAAATTATGGAAGCAGTAACCATCCCGGTAATGGCCAAAGCCCGGATAGGCCATTTTGCCGAAGCGCAGATTTTACAGGAGTTGGGCGTTGATTATATAGATGAAAGTGAGGTATTGACGCCGGCCGACGAGCAGCATCACATAAACAAGCATGCTTTTGATGTGCCTTTTGTCTGCGGCGCCCGCAACCTTGGAGAGGCTCTCAGGCGCATCGGCGAAGGCGCGGCCATGATCCGGACGAAGGGTGAGCCTGGAACGGGCAATGTTGTTGAAGCCGTGCGCCATATGCGCCTGGTTGCCGGTGAAATTAGACGCCTGTCCAATTTGCTTGAAGAGGAAATTATGTCGGCGGCCAAGGAAATGCGCGCGCCTTATGACCTTGTGCTCAAAATCGCCCGTGAGGGGAAGCTTCCCGTGGTAAATTTCGCCGCAGGCGGAATAGCCACGCCGGCAGACGCCGCGATGATGATGCAGCTGGGCTGCGACGGCATTTTCGTAGGCTCCGGAATATTTAAGTCGGAAAATGCCCCTGCAAGAGCCCGTGCAATTGTAGCGGCAACTACTCATTACAATGATCCTTCAGTTCTTGCTGAAGTTTCAAAAAATCTGGGCACAGCTATGCCTGGACTTGAAATAGCGGCTATTCTTCCTGAACAAAGAATGCAGGATCGGGGTTGGTAGCGCAGTGATAGTCGGCGTTTTAGCATTACAGGGCGCTTTTAGGGAACACCAGCTGATATTGGCGGGCTTAGGTGTCAGCTCCTGTCAGGTTCGCAAGCCGGGAGATCTGCAAAGCGTTGACGCCTTGATCATTCCCGGGGGTGAAAGTACAACTATCAGTAAACTTCTGGCCGATTACGAGCTTTTTGACAGAATCTGCTTACTGGTTAACGAAGGCCTGCCTATTTTAGGCACCTGCGCAGGGGCTATCCTGATGGCGAAAGAGATAGAAGATTCAACTTTGCCAGGCCTTGGGTTAATGGACCTGAAAATAAGAAGAAACGCCTTTGGACGCCAGGTGGACAGTTTTGAAGAGGACTTGCCGATACCGGTCCTGGGGGAGGAGTCTTTCAGGGCGGTTTTTATACGTGCGCCCCAGATAACAGGCGCCGGCCCCAACGTAGAGGTACTGGCAAGTTACAACGGTCAGATTGTCATGGCCAGACAAAATAAAATGCTGGCTGCAACATTTCATCCTGAACTAACGGCTGATCAACGTTTCCATAAATACTTTTTAGGCCTTTAAAAGTATCTTAAAAACTTCTTCCCTTGTTTTTATTCAGGGACAAGAGGTTTTAAATTTTTAACGGGAGCGTTCGAAATAAGAAGGGAGAGACAAAAATGAAGGGCAAACAATATTTAATGATCCCGGGTCCGACACCACTTCCGCCGGCAGTGACAGCAGCGATGTCGATGCCCATTATAGGGCACCGCAGTGAAGATTTCGCAAATCTTTTAAGTGTCGTCGCGGGAAAACTAAAAGAAGTTTTTCAGACGAAAAACGATCTTTTTGTGCTCACAAATTCTGGAACGGGCGCAATGGAAGCAGCCGTTGCCAATGTAATAAACCCGGGGGACAGTGTCCTGGCGCTGATTACCGGTAATTTCGGTGAAAGGTTCGCCAATATAGCGAAAGCATACTCCGCTGATGTCGACGAGGTTAATTTTGAATGGGGCAGGGAAGTTGATCTGCGTGTAGTTGAAGAGAAGCTGGCCAGCCGCAGTTACAAAGCCGTACTAGCCACCCAAAATGAAACATCCACGGGGGTAATCAACGATATCGCCGGGATAAGCGCTTTGGTATCCGGCACGGATGCTCTTTTAATGGTGGATGGTGTAAGCGGAATGGGCGGAATTGAGTTAAAAACTGATGAGTGGAAGGTGGATATTGTAGTCACCGCTTCACAGAAAGCATTCATGCTTCCGCCCGGCCTGTCCATGATCAGTGTAAGCGACAAAGCCTGGAAAATTATTGACCAAAACACTTCCCCGCGCTTTTATTTCAGCCTGCCGGCGGCGAAGAAATCTATAGCCAAGTGGAATACGGCATATACACCAAATGTGTCGCTTCTCTTCGGTTTGAACGCAGCCCTTGACATGATGCTTGAAGAAGGCATGAAAAACGTCTACGAGCGCCACCTGCTTTTAGCCAGGGCAGCCCGTGCGGGTGTAAAAGCGCTTGGCCTGAAGCTTCTTGCCGAAAATCGCTGTGCTTCGCCTACCGTTACGTCTGCTTTTGCTCCGGAAGGATATGATGTGGAAAACCTGCGCAAGATATTGCGCAAACAATATGGAATTGTTTTTGCGGGCGGACAGGGTCATTTAAAGGGGAAAATCTTCAGGATAGCTCATATGGGTTATGCTGACAAAATGGATATAATAATAGCTTTAGGAGGGCTTGAAATGGCCCTTCAGCAGATTGGCTGCAAAATAGAACCAGGCGCCGGCTTAAGGGCTGCTGAAAAGATTTTTTTAGGGGAGGAAGAGGTATCTTGAAAGTTCTAGTTATGGATGGCGTCACCGAAGAAGGGCTTACTCCCCTGCGTAAGGAAAAAAACATAGAGGTTGTCATTGGTAAGCCTATGAATGAAGAGGAGCTTGTTTCCACAATCGGCGGTTTTGACGCTCTGATCGTCAGAAGCGCCACCAAGGTTACTGAAAATGTCTTAAATGCAGGGGACCGGTTGAAGATAGTCGGGCGCGCAGGAGTAGGCGTGGATAATATAGATATAGAGGCGGCCACACGCAGGGGGGTACTTGTAGTAAACGCCCCGGACGGGAATACAATTGCCGCTACCGAGCATGCCATTGCCATGATGCTTGCCTTGGCGAGAAACATCCCGCAGGCGGCCGCCAAGATGAGAGAAGGCATTTGGGATAAGAAGTCGTTTACCGGTATTGAACTAAGGGGAAAAGTCCTCGGGATTATTGGGCTGGGGAGAATAGGCATGGCAGTGGCCAAAAGGGCGCATGCGCTGGAAATGGAAGTTATCGCCTATGATCCTTATATGAGCCCGGAAAAGGCCGATACTCTTTCAGTAGAACTTCTGCCTCTGGAAGAAATTTTCAAAAGGGCTGACTTTATAACTATTCACGCTCCAAAAACCAAAGACACCTTATCTTTGATCAACGATCAGGCTTTCTCTTTAATGAAAGATGGCGTAAGAATCGTTAACTGCGCCCGCGGCGGCGTGATCAATGAGGCCGCTTTATACAAGGCCATGCTTTCAGGAAAGGTAGCGGGAGCAGCGCTGGATGTTTTTGAAGTTGAGCCGGCTACGGACAGCCCTCTGTTAAAACTGCCCAACTTTATAGCCACTCCCCACCTGGGAGCATCTACGAAGGAAGCCCAGATTAATGTTGCCATTGATGTATCCAAAGAAATCGTTGATGTCATGAACGGCAGGCTGGCCAAAAATGCTGTCAATATACCTTCTATAAGTGTTCAGACCCTTAATGTGATCGGTCCGTTTTTAAGCCTCGCCGAAAAAATGGGCGGATTTCTGGCCCAGCTGCTGCGCGGGCGGCTCAGCAAACTGGAAGTAATTTATAGCGGGGAAATATTCAGTGTCGATGTAAGCCCCATAACCACCGCTGTAATAAAGGGTTTGCTTGACCCTGTGCTTAATGAATCGGTGAACTATGTCAACGCGCAGCTTTTAGCAAAAAACAGGGGACTGAAGGTTCTCCATTCCGTGAACGGGGAAGCTATGGGGTATGCAAACCTGATTACTCTCAAGGTGTCCACCGACCTTGAAGAAAAATGTGTGGCCGGTACGCTGTTGGGCAAGAATGACGCGCATCTCGTAATGATTGACGGTTACCGTGTGGATACCATACCAAGCGGTCATCTTATGTATGTTCCTCATTACGATAAGCCGAGAATTATCGGCCCTGTAGGTGTCCTGATTGGTGAGCATGACATAAACATAGCATCCATGCAGGTAGGACGTAAGGACAGGGGCGGGACGGCGATCATGATGCTTTCGGTAGACGCCCCGGTTCCGGAGGAAACTTTAAAAGCAATCTCCCTCATCGAAGGAGTGCTTGATGTCAGGATGGTCAGCCTCTAAAAAAGCTTTTTTAAAACCGTGTGGTATTTTACAAATTGAAAACCGGGTGTTACAATTAGTAAAGTTTGTCAATACTATGGTATTTAAAAAGCTATTTTTCGGAGGCTTGAAATAAAGGATGCTTGATTTAAAATTTGTCCGCAGCCGCCCTGAAATCGTTAAGGAGGCTCTTGAAAAAAGAGGGTCCGGAATAAGCCTGGAAGGTTTCCTGGAAGCGGACAATAATTGGCGGAAAGTTCTTGCCTTTGCCGAAAGCTTAAAAGGAAGGCGCAATACAGTCTCCACGGAAATCGGCAGGCTTAAAAAGCTCGGCCAGGATGCTCCGGAGCTTGTCTCGGAAATGAAGAAGGTTTCCGGCGAAATCAAGGAACTTGATGAAAAGACGCGCCAGCTTGAAAGGCAAATCAGGGACAGCCTTTTGGGCATACCGAATATACCTCATGAGAGCGTTCCCTCCGGTTCAAGCTCGGATGACAATGTTGTTGTCCGCAAATGGGGCACGCCCCGGCCGTTTGATTTTCCTGTCAAAGCGCATTGGGATATTGGCGAGCTTCATGAGATGCTGGATTTTGAAAGAGGGGGGAAAGTCAGCGGCGCAAGATTTGTTTTTTACCGGGGAACCGGAGCCCTTCTGGAAAGGTCCTTATTTAACTTCTTTCTTGATACTCACACAAAAGACCATGGCTATACGGAGGTCTTCCCGCCCTTTCTGGTAAACAGCGGCAGCATGTTTGGCACCGGCCAGCTCCCCAAATTTGCCGAAGATATGTTTAAAGTTGAGGGGACGGACTATTATCTGATTCCTACGGCGGAAGTTCCCGTAACGAACCTTTACCGGGATGAAATTCTGGATGCTGATAAACTCCCCGTGAAACACTGCGCCTACAGCGCGTGTTTCCGCGCTGAGGCGGGCGCCGCCGGGCGGGATACCCGGGGTTTAATCCGCCAGCACCAGTTTAATAAAGTTGAGCTTGTTAAATTCTGCAAACCTGAAGAGTCCTATGAGGAACTTGAAAAGCTAACTCAGGACGCCGAGCGGATCCTGCAGCTTCTTGAACTGCCGTACAGGGTTGTTTCGTTATGCGCCGGCGACCTTGGATTCAGTTCCGCCAAGACTTATGACCTGGAAGTCTGGCTGCCTTCCTATGGGGAATATAAAGAAATTTCTTCATGCAGCAACTTCGTTGATTTTCAAGCGCGGCGGGCAAACATAAGGTTCCGTCAGGGCAAGGGGAAACCACAGTACGTGCATACTTTAAACGGTTCGGGACTGGCTGTGGGACGCACAGTGGCGGCAGTGCTGGAAAATTATCAGCAGGAGGACGGCTTTGTAAAGGTGCCTGAGGCACTGGTTTCCTATATGCATGGACTAAAGATAATTTAAGGGTTATGTTTCACGTGAAACATTTCCAGGTATTTCCAGATGGCCGGTATTTTCAAAACTTATTTCTATTTTTCCGCCTCCGTTTACGGAGGCTTTAATTTTTATTTTTGCCTGCAGTATATTTTGCAGCTTTTTTTCTTTTTCACCGTAATTGAAAGATTGTTCGCTTTCTGCCTTACAGGGCGCTGTTCTGGAAGTGAAACAACCGCAGCTTCGGAATCATCAAAATGTTTCACGATAGCGTTTATTTTTTTAAGCCCTGCAGTCTGGCATGCCCTGAACCTTCTTTCCCCGGCGATAAGCTCATATCCGTCAGTCATTTCCCGGACCAGGACCGGCTGGAGCATTCCATGTTCTTTAATTGAGAGGGCCAGGGAAGCGATTGCTTCCTTTTTAAAATCTGTTCTGGCCTGGGAAGGGCAGGGCCTGATCAGATCAATATTTATTTCTTGAACAGCCTTCTTGCCGCTGTTCGTGCTCATGTCCTCCGGTATAAGAGCGTCCAATCCCCGCCCCAGGCCTTTTTTAAGAGACAAATTAAGCCACCCCCTTTTCATAAGTCCAGAAGTTCTTTGGCAGGTTCTTCGTCAACCACCTAGATACTCAAGTTTGTTCTGCCAAGCTTTTTTTGGTTTATTCCTAAACCGCTGGTAGTATTGGCCTGGGGATCAAAATCGATGATCAATACTTTTTTACCAAGCAGCGCCAGCCAGGCCGACAGGTTTACTGTTGTTGTAGTTTTGCCGACCCCGCCTTTTTGATTGGCTATGGCTATTACTTTTCCCAAGTATAACACTACCAGTAATGACATATTATACCTAATTATTTTCAACATTTATACCATTATTCCTTCTTAAAAAAAAGATCCCATAAAAAATTACTGGCCTACCCTTTTTGGGCAGGCCAGCTAATAAGTGATGGCGGAGAGAGCGGGATTCGAACCCGCGACACAGGTTTTAGCCCATGTAATCGCTTAGCAGGCGATCGCCTTAAGCCGGCTCGGCCATCTCTCCATAGTATTTAAACCTGGCGGAGGGAGTGGGATTCGAACCCACGGGGCCCGTAAATGAACCCAACAGTTTTCAAGACTGCCTCCTTCAACCGCTCGGACACCCCTCCAGTTTAGGTCACACATTTAAAAGTATAATATCCAACCCCGGTGTTGTCAATCAGGCGCTTCTTATTCTATGTATTTGCCGCGGTACATGATCATTGGTTTTAAATTTTCTTTGTCTATGTCCGCCGCAACTACCTCGCCGACAAACAGAGTACGGTTACCCGCCGGATATTGTGCAGCCACTTTGCATTCCATATTGGCCAGGCATCCGGCCAACCGGGGAACCTTAACCACAGTAGAAGGGATTGTTTCGATTTTAAGCTGTTTGACTTTATCGACATTCCGTCCGGAACGGGAGCCGCAGACGACGGCAATTTCCTTTTGTTCCGAGCCAAGAATACTGACCATAAATTCTCCTGTTTCGGAAATCATACTATGAGTGTACCTTGATTTGTCGATAGAGATAATCAGCTGCAGCGGGTTGGCGCTGATCTGGGTTATCCAAGCCGCAGTCATTATATTGTGCTGTCCGTTCTGTGTTGCGCCAACCAGGCAAACCGGCCAGACAAGGCTCCGGACAGCCAGGTTCATAAGTTCTTTATCCAATTTCACACACCTCCAGTTTAGTTTATTATTATGCGTCAAAATTGCCAAATCCTGCTTTTTAAAAACAAAAATACTTTTTTATTAAAGATATAATATGCCCAGTTTGAACACATATTGACAAGGGATCTAAAACGGTCAGTTAGTAAGAACAGCAATATCATTCTTTTTCTGCTTTGCTTTGTACAGAGCCTGATCAGCGATTTTAATGATTTGATCTTTGCCAATTATCGAATCCTTTTTAATTGAAGCCACGCCAATACTGACACTAATTTTAAAAGTACTGCCTTCGTACGAAAAATAGCGGTTATTTACGATCAGTCTGATTCTATCCGCAATGATAAGTGTCTCTTCTGGCTCGGTTTGGAAAAGAATTACTGTGAATTCTTCACCGCCCCACCTGGCGACCAGGTCATTTTTTCTTGTGCAGAAACGAAGGATTTCGGCAAATTGCTGTAATACCTTATCGCCTGCCATGTGCCCAAATGTGTCATTGATACATTTGAAATTGTCAATGTCTATTAGAAGCAAGGATATTAAACCCTTTGATATTAGCCCGGATAATTTTTCATTGAAATATTTTCTGTTATAAAGTCCGGTCAGCATGTCAATATGTACCTGTCTGTTCAATTCTTTGATTTGGATGCCGTATATTATACTGATTATCATCTGGAAAATTGCGAATAAAACCCAGGCCGGGAACTGATTAAGACTATTCTGCCGATCTATAAAAAATGTGATCAGCCCGAAAAATACCCAGCCGGATAATAAGATAACAATAGGAGCATATTTGTAATTTTTATTTTTCATCAAAACCACCGGTAACAGCCCCCCCACTTTTAAAAGAGAATTATAGACAGTATTTTACATTAAATGTTGGCTGAAGGCAAATAATAATTATATGCAATGGGCAAGTTCAGCTAAGGACAGAACTTAGATACAGTATTTATAAAGTGAGGGTGAATGAAAATAGGAAGAAAAGAGATAGATAATAAAAATATTGGTCAGAGGATGCGCCATGAGAGAGAAATACTCGGGCTGTCACGGGAAGAGCTTGCAGAAATTATAGGGCTTTCGGATTATTATGTCGGTCAGTTGGAGCGGGGGGAAAGACAGATGAGCCTTCCCGTTTTCGTAAAGGTGGCCGGCTGTTTGCATGTTTCCCTGGATTATCTGGTCTGGGGCAAGAACTCCCTCCACAATGATAAATATATCCATGATGAGAGTACCGCTTACGAGATATTTCAAAACGATAAAGATTCCGAAGAAATAAAGGAATTAATCGGAAAGCTTTCAATAAAGGAAGTCGAGTTAATCAAAAAGGTTATCAAAACTATTATTCCATACCTGGGCAAAGATTAAGACCAACTGTTTAAGGTATTACAATATACTTTCCTCCAGCGCCTTCCCGCCCGATCTTAACTAATAAGAAACAAATACCCTACTCTCCTGGCTCTAAAAAAGTTTCTTGCAGGCAGTTCCGGACCCCATGATTGACAATGTACATACATAAAAGTATAATAGTTTTTCAGGTGGTCTTATGAATTTATTAGTTGAGGGCTTTGAATGGGACCCTGCTCACCAGCCCAAGGGTAATATCCGGCATATTGCAAACCACAACGTTTTCCCGGACGAAGCAGAGGAAATTTTTGAGCTTCCTGAAGAAGTATTAATAAGAAAAACGCGGCAGGGCTATCGTATAGCCTATGGCCGCTCCAACGCAGGAAGATATCTTTTAGTGGTTTTTATAATTAAACCCGGAAATATAATTAGAGTAATCACGGCCAGAGATATGAACCGGCGGGAACGCAGATATTACCAGTTAAATATTGAATAGTAAATTTACTTGAAAGGGGGCCTTTCTATGGCAGGAAAGATTGAAAAGATGCCTGAATTCATCAACGAGGAAGAGGCAAGAGAATTTTTTGATCAGCATGACACTTTGGACTTGCTGGAAGAAACAGAGCCTGAAACACTGGAAGTTGGGGCTGATTTGCAGAAAAGGCTCCGTGAGCAAAGAGAACAAAAACAAATGATCACTTTAAGAATTAACTTTTCTCACTTAAAAAAAGTCCGGCGCATTGCCCGCAAAAAGGGCATTCCTTATCAAACTCTAATTCAACTATGGATTGCGGAACGGTTGGAGAAGGAGTTCGATCAGGAGTTGTAATATCAGAATTGCAACGAATATAGGAAACCTCGTAAGGCAATCAGGAACTACTTGTCCCTGATTGCCTTTAAGCGACCAAAAAGAAACAATGATTTTTTTAATGGTAGCTGTAAAATAACTGTGGGTAATCACCAGTAATTACCAGGCGAAAGAACAAGGATTTTTTTAATGTAGTTTATTGATTGTTACCCAATTGTGTGCTACACTTAAATACGTGGAGATGATTGTAATGGAGTATCAAAATATTACTCTATCCCTGCCCAAGGATATTTTACTAAAAGCAAAACATATTGCTATAGAAAAACAAACTTCGCTTTCCGGTCTTTTGGCCAGAACGCTTGAAGAAATAGTAAAAAGAGAAGATTTGTATAAAAAAGCGCGTGAACGGCACCTGTCAATACTGAACAATGTTCCTGATCTAGGAACAGCCGGCAGCATAAACTGGTCCAGGGGAGATATTCATGAACGATAATTCCGGATGGCAGTTCGTGGATACAAATATTCTTGTTTATGCTCATGATATCTCCGCAGGAGATAAGTGTATCCGCGCAAAGGAACTTATTAATGAACTTTGGAATTCCGGCCGCGGCAGCATAAGCATTCAAGTATTGCAGGAGTTTTATGTAACAGTAGTACAAAAGGCAGCCAGGCCGATGCAGCCCCAGATGGCCGCTAAAATAATATCTGATTTATCGACATGGAGGTTGCATGTGCCGGATGTGAGTAATGTCCTGGAAGCTATTGATATCCAGCAGCGAAACAGGCTGTCATTCTGGGATGCCCTGATCATTTGCAGCGCAAAAAAACTTGGCTGTGTTGTGCTTCTGACTGAAGATCTTAATAGTGGCCAACTTTATGAAGGAATAAAGGCACAAAACCCATTTGCTTAAATTAAGAAAAACGATGCAGGGCTACCTGTTTAGCCTATGTCCGCTCCCGAGCAGGCTACTTGCTGCATGAGGGTTGAATATTTGTTGACATACCAATCCCGGTGGTATACATTTATGTTATCGATATTATTATAGTAAATGGAGGCGCAGAACATGGCTGAAGTAGTAGTATCCAGTAAGTACCAGATTGTTATTCCCGCTGAGGTCCGCAAGTCTTTGAGTATTAAGAAAGGCCAGAAGCTGCAACTTATAGTAGAAAATGACGGCATCAAGCTGATTCCAAACATGCCTCTTTCTGAAATGCGCGGTTTTCTACGTGGAATGAATACAAAAATAGAGCGGGATGAGGAGGAACGGTTTTGATTGTAGTGGATTCTTGCGGTTGGATCGAATTTCTTGCTGATGGTCCACTGGCGGATGATTACGCTCCTTATTTTGCCATACCGGATGAGATCGTTACACCATCGGTAGTGGTTTATGAAG
Source organism: Desulfotomaculum sp. (assembly GCA_003513005.1). NCBI lineage: Bacteria > Bacillati > Bacillota > Clostridia > Eubacteriales > Desulfotomaculaceae > Desulfotomaculum > Desulfotomaculum sp. The sequence goes on along the minus strand of DOTD01000069.1, from coordinate 331 downwards.
TAACCAAAAAAATCTGGCGGGAACAGGGTAAAGAAAAGGCGGTGCTTATAGTTGCCCAGATGCAACAAACAAGGATTGTTCCTTTTGATCAATATTTAGCCATTGCTGCTGCTGAAGTCTCCCTAATCCGGGGTTTGCCCATGGCTGATGCGATTGTCTATACGACTGGTTTGGAGCGCGGTTGCAAGGTGGTTACCGGCGACCGCCATTTTAAAGATCTGCCCGGTGTAGTATTTATTGGTGAAGGTAATGCTTAAATGTTCTGCGCCCCCAGCACTGGAGAAGGTTTCGATCAAAGTATTTTAAATTACTTTAGGCCTCCCTAGCTTCC